>NZ_JBANBK010000072.1:0-45074 GCF_053572325.1 Bradyrhizobium sp. UFLA05-112
TCAACCGACATCATGAACCCGAGGGTGGGGGCAGTTCTTCATGACGCAAAGGGGGCAGTTCCGGATGGCGTTTGACACTGGGGCCTTCGTCACGCAGAGATGGTGCCTGTTTGTGAGGGGCAAGCACCGAGTTGGCAACCTGGTCCCGAAGTCTTCGTTCCTAAAAGCAGTAGCCGTGTCCTCGCGGCTGTGGGAAGAGGAGCCGCTAGTGACGGCTCCTAACAGGAATTGGCGACTAACTTAGCGGCGGCGACGGAATCCGGGAGGGCTGGACAGTCGCAACCGCGGTCGTACGGCATAGACCGCACGGCCTTCTTATTGCAGAGTACGCCCGTTGGGTTAGGCGATGGCGAGAACACGGCCCGCCGGTTCTGCTGGCGGGCCCACTAGATCAGTCTTTCAGTATCGCCTCCGGCGCCGAGTCGGATCTTCTCCGCTGCCTCGGTGAATAGCGCCTTCTGTAATCCGCCAGCCGAGCCAGTTGTGCCACTAGGCCCGGCCCAGAACCAGTAGTCCCCGGCGCCTCCTGCACTCGAGGACGAGCCGCCCATGCCCGTCGATCCGCCGGTGCCGACCCCTGCGCCGGCACCACCAGCTCCGCCAGCACCTGCACTACCGGATCCGCTAGATTGGGCATATGCAACGCTAGCCGCCCCTGCGAGTACCACCGCTGCTGTTAGGGTGGCAATAATCGTCTTCCGCATATGGCCTCGCCATCGATGACGAAGTGCTTCTGCCGGTTCTCCAGAGCAGCCTCGGCGATCCACGGATACCGCTTCGTCCAGTCGCTCCCGTTGCGAGACAGCAGGCGCACGCGCTCGTTCTCCCGGATCACGAGCATCCGGTAGCCATGTGCTTGACTTCGTGAAACCACTCCGGTCCAGACGGGACCTGCTTGCCCGCGGCCGCGAGACAGGGCTCGTACGCCATACGCATGGGCCGATAGGTATCGACGGCAGATCTTCGACTCGAAAGGGGCCGCTTTTCAGCGACCCCTTTTGCCGGTTGCAATCTTGTTCGGGATGAAATGCCAGCCCCGGCGGCAACCAAACTATCGGTATCTAAATGCCAAGTGGACTCCGGGTGATTACCGTTAACAGTACTGCCCCAATTCCGGTTTCGCCGTGGAGCTGTAGCGGTCCAAAGGTGGAGCGAACGCCTAGAATGTTCCCGCCCGAACGTCTGCATCTCCAGAGCGTTTTTGAGTGGAGCGATTTTCATGACAGGAGGACATCGTGAAACGCCTGCGGTTCAAACCAGACAAAGCGCTCGGAGAACGACTGATCAAGGAAGCCCGGCTAGCAAGAGAAAAGGCAAAACAACTACCACCTGGTAGGGAGCGTGAGGACCTTTTGAAGAAGGCCCATGACGCTGACGTCGCCGCCCGGATCGATGGGTGGTTGCGTTCTTCGGGACTGCGCCCACCAGAATAAGCTGTTGCGAGTTCCTCGCGCGAAATGAAACTTAAATGCGCAACTTTGCGTTGGGCATGATGGATGACAGAGAACTTCAAACCCAAAGCGAACGAGCCCTTGTCGTAGTCACGCTCAGTACGGCAACGTTGATTGCGTGTGTCGCCCTCCTAATTTCTAACGGGTAGGTCCCGTTAGCTCTCGTGCAGCTCCAACCAGCCGCGCTCGACTGCCGTCTTGGTGCCTTCGCAGAACTCCGGTCGCCGGGCCGGTCTGGCATTCCGTTTGGTCACATGTGCCAGATGCACGCCTATGTTTCGCGGGACATCCTTCTCTAGTTTAACGTTGGTCCGGCCGCTACCGAGTCTCGCAAAGTTATGTCGGGGGCATTGCGCTGAAATTCTCTGCGCGAACGTTAGTTATCGGACAGACCGCACCAACTAGCGACTCTAACATATCACCCGGCGACAGGCTTAGGACTGGGCGCTGTGAGTAGGCATCCCGGAGCCACTGACACTCCCAAACAAGCAGTAATTGCAAACAGAATTGGTGTCGCCAGTGAACGAGTTCACATATTGCGCGACTGGCTCAGAACTAAAGTGATTACGGAATTCGTGGTGGAAATATCTCTAATCCAAGAGGGGTATCATCATGAGAAATCTGTTCTTAATCGCAACCGCCATCGCCTCCGTGGCAGGTGCGACGACCCATCAAGCTCGCGCGTGCACTTTGCGCTTTCCAACTTTTGAAGTGACGGGCTTCCCGATCTCGCGGCTGCAAGTGGCAGTGCTGGGAGGAGCCCGGGTTGAAGAGAGTTCGCCTACGCCAACGCTGGTATCGGCGGATATGCCCGCTTCTCCCCATCAGATCGCGGTTCTGACACCGCGCCCAAAACCACGGATAGTTGAGGCTTCGGCGGATCTCAGCCAACTCACCGTGGGCCGGACGCGGCCTAGCTCAAAGAGCACGGCAGAGAGCTGTGCCACTGAGTGATATTGGCAGCCCCTGTAACCTTGCGCTACCCGCCTTCGGGCGGGTGTCTCTTTTCGTAGTGCCCCCAGCAACCGAACTCCTAGCCGCGATCTCGACGATTTTTCGCGCGGCGACTTTCGGGGCTGGCGAAGGGGCATTCGACGGTGAGTTTTATGCGGCGGTCTGACCGTGTGCGGTGTGGATATGAGCGTCGAGCGTCGGCAGCGCGCCCATTATTGTGGGGATGAATGACGACTTCAAGCGGGGGCGCCGGCCGCGCGTAATGTTTCGGCAAAAGTCAGCCATGGCGCTGCACCACGATAAGGAAGCGGACAACAGCCGCTGACCGAGAAGTCCGGTTCGTGCTCCAGAAGGGCCTCGACTGTACTCTGCGCGCATTGGTGATCGCCCGCGCGCCAGCAGGTGACTGCTAGGGCAGCCAGGTTGGGGCCCACGCCAGGAGCCAACTGGTTAGCCCGTTCGAACCAGGCTCTCGCTTCATCAAGGCGACCTGCGTCGAGGTGGCCATAGCCTGCGAACCGACTGTAAAGGTGCACATAAGGATCTCGAGTTTCGATGCCGACAGCCCGCATCGCGCTCTTGGCTCCCGCATCGGGATCGCCCGAAAACACCTGGGCGGCACCCAGCGCCCACATGGCCATGTTGAAGTCCGGATTAAGTTCAAGCGAGCGCCGCGCCGCGGCTATCGCATCGCGGTGCCGGTGCCGTCCGAACAGCAGCAGCAGGGAATGCGCAGTGTGGTTTACGTCGCTCTTGTTGTTCACCCGCACCGATTCCTCGACCCGGCGAACAGCAAGGTTAAGGACAGCGTCGTCCGGCCTGCTGAAACCGTAAAGGAATTCTGCAGTTCCAAGTCCCGAGCCGGCCATCATCAGCGCCATGAAGTTTTTCGGCTGGAGCTCCAGAATTTGCTCCGAGATTACCCCGCCGCCGCGCCAGCCCTCCTTCGTCGGCGTAAAAAAGCTCACGCCCGCCAGCGCCAAGAGCTCTTCGACCGAGAGTTCGTCCAGGGGACGATTGGCGAGTCTGTCGGCATCATCCGCTGCCACCCGGCGCCGCACGCTCATGGCCACTCTTGGCGCGCAACGGTCTAGAACATCGAACAGGCTATCGCAGTGCTCATCGTATCGTTCCGACCAGATCTGCTTCTCTTCCTCAGCCGACAGCAGCCGCGCAAAAATCCGGTGCCGGCTTTCGCCGATGTGCACCGCGCCTTCCAGCACGTAGTGTGCCTTGGCGCGA
Source organism: Bradyrhizobium sp. UFLA05-112 (assembly GCF_053572325.1). Classification (NCBI taxonomy): domain Bacteria; kingdom Pseudomonadati; phylum Pseudomonadota; class Alphaproteobacteria; order Hyphomicrobiales; family Nitrobacteraceae; genus Bradyrhizobium; species Bradyrhizobium sp. UFLA05-112. Next base: position 3,648 of record NZ_JBANBK010000072.1, read on the forward strand.
TTGGCTGTAAGTTCAAGCCCGGTCAGGCGTGAGAGACAAGAGTTGAGTTCGTGACAGAGATCGTTCGCAAACCGTTGTTCGGCTTCACCGGAAGCTTCAAACTTGCAAAGGAACAACCGCGGCTTCCCCTCCGCACGCAAGCTTGTCAGTCGCTTCGGCCACGACCAGACCCGTATAGGACGCGCGATGTTCTTGAACTTCCGCTCGCCATTGTCGAAGAAGGTTGCCTGGACAGACAGCGCAGCATTTTCCTGGACCGATTGCGAGATCAGCACTCCGCCCGGCTCGGCCATGCCTTCCAGCCGCGCCGCGACATTGACCCCGTCACCATAGATATCGCCGTCGTCGCGAATGACATCGTCCAGGTTGATCCCGATGCGCAGTACGATACGGTCTTTCTCGGAAGTCGCGCCTTCTCGCCTGGCGATCGCCTTTTGCAGATCGATGGCAAATTGAGTTGCCTTTGCTGCACTTGCGAATTCGGCCAGAAACCCGTCGCCGGTCAGCTTGACCACGCGTCCGCCGTGGCTTGCAACGGCTGGATCGACCAACTGTGTGCGCAGTTCCTTGAGCCTTCCGAACGTCCTGAGTTCGTCCGACTCCATCAAACGGCTGTATCCGACTACGTCGGCGGCAAGGATTGCGGTGACGCGACGTTCCATTCTGCGCTCCCTCAGAACGGCCGGAGCTCAGCATATTTCAAACAGCCGAATTGCCAAGGCCCGCCCCGTCAGAAGGTAGCGAAAGACGATCCGACCCTATGTCGGTAGATGACAGCAGTGCTTTGTTGTCCACAGTGTCGATCGCGACACACCGCATTGGCGCGACTCGTCGTAGGCTTTTGCCGCGTCCTTCACGGCGCGTTCTCCCTTAGCCTGGAGCCCGCCGCGAATGGCGGGCTACCTTCGATAGGACGCATTAGTTGTAGGAGCCGCACGTAGGTCCCGCTCTTGTGCAGCTCGAGCCAGCCGCGCTCGACCGCCATCTTGATGCCGGCGCCGAACTCCTCACCACTGACCTTCAATGTGTAGAGGAACGGCGCGTTTATCTTCTCGATGTGGGTGCGGCCGTCCTGTACTGGCTCGATGCCAATGGCGATCTCGACCAGCTTGCGCGCTGCAGCTTCTGGGTTGGCGAAAGGGCGTTCGGTGGTTAGCTTCATGCGGCGATCAGGCAGTGGGCACTTCGGACATGGGCTGACGCTCGAACTACTCGGGAAATTTTCGAGTGAACGTAGCGGTTCCGAGATTTGCATTCCCAGAGCCGAGGGCCGTAACGCTCATCTGGTAGCGGTGGCTGCCTTTTGGCGGCGCCGGTGGGTTGTACGTTTGCAGCGCTCCGCAGGGCACGCTGTTTTGGCCGGTGTAGGCCACAACGCCTCCACCATGATTTCCAGCCGAGTAATCGAGATCATCCATGTGGAATTGAAGCGACGTCGTTCCCTTTGGCACGCCAGAAAGCGCGATGACAGGTGAGGGGCCGGCGCCACACCAGCGGAAGCTCATCGAAAAAGCAGATGCATCCGCTGTACTGAGTGCAAAAAACGCAGTTGCAAAAGCCGCTAAGCGAAAATGCATGTCTTCCTCGATTTGAATACTCCGACAGATTTGCACTAGCGGTCGATCGTTAAAACCGAGTTATGGTTGCCTCTGCAAATGCGCGCCCCCAGCCCGGAGGGGGCGGCATGGCCCAGCGCATCAACACCATCTTACTTCCGGCGTCGGTGTTGCGTAGGACGGGCGCAGAATAATCGGGGAATACGCCGGGCATCAGCGCGAGGTTGCGTAGAGATTGCACACTACGCGCGGAGATTACCGAGAATGGGCAAACGCCAACACCGAGGCCGGCTCTCAGCATGTGTTTACTTCTTGAGAATGCCAATATCGGTGTTGCCCAAGTTTTTCATTGCCCGATTGGCGGCGGGCGTATCCACCGCGTTGTCGTGCGAGGTTGGAGCCTGAGTAATCGAGGAAGCATCCACGTCGCCGCCGGTTGTTGAGTGGCTAAGCGCGTTGCCCGTGTTGGGACCGGAGAAGCCCGCAGTGCCGCTTATGGTATGCCCGGTCGATAGGGTGCCGCCCGCATAACCTGTGGACCCGGTGGCCGCAGTTCCACTTGCCGCTGAGCTGCCACTGCTCGATCCACCCGCACTCTGGGCCAAGACGAGCGAAGAGCCGCCAACAAGTAAGATCAAGATTATGGCGATGTGGTTCATAGAGTGGTCCTCTACATGAATAACCGCTCAATGAGTTGCACGTCCGATAGTTCCGCGGGGCCTACCGCTCTCCCGACCACAGTCGAAGGCGGGTTGCTGGAGGGAGCGTCAATCCTGCGCAACCGAGCGGCGGCTCGTTCAACTCGTCGGCCTTGGCGAGGCACGCCGCCGCCCTCGCGCCGGAGCTGATCCACGACGACCGCGTCGATGTTGGGCCTGACGCCAGATCGCGCGTGCAGCGCGCCGTCATGCCGGACAGATGCGTAAGGACGTGTCTACGATCCGGTCGATCCGTTCCTCGGCCGCGTCGCGCCGTAACAAGGTGCGCTTCTACTCCATGCGCGGCGATCGCCGATGCTCACGTCGCCGCAGGTAGGCAACGCGGCTATGGTCGAGCGGAAAGCCGCCATCTTGCCGCTTGATCGACGGGCGGGCGATCATTGCTGACGGTCTCGGTCATCGTGGTCGTTCCTGATGCGCTAACCATACGGCCTGACGCCCATTAGCGACGGCGTCATTACGGTTGGTGAGATCAAAGTCAACGATCCGAAGGTGGACAAGATCAAGCTTCGCCACCGCGTCGGCATGGTCTTCCAGCAGTACAATTTATTTCCGCACAAGACAGTGCTCGAGAACGTGGCGATGGCGCCCATTCAGGTGTTGAAGGAGGCTCGGCCGCTCGTCGAGGAACGTGCCCGCAAGCTGCTTGGCGAGATGCGTCTGCCAGGCAAGGCTAACTCCTATCCCGGAGAACTGTCGGGCGGCCAACAGCAGCGCGTCGCAATCGCATGGAGCCCGAGGTCATCCTGTTCGACGAGGTCACGGCGACGCTCGATTCGGAGATGGTCAAGGAAGTCCTTGCCGCCGTCCGGAAGGTTGCCGAGGACGGGACGACCTGCATTCTCGTAACCCATGAAATGGGCTTCTCTCGTGAGGCCGCCGACCATATTTATTTCACCGACAAGGGTGTATCGTTGAGCATGCACCGCCAGCAGAGTTCTTCACGCGCGCGAGCGATCCGCGCACGAAAGAATTCCTCTCCAAAGTCTTGTAGGCACCCACAGCTTCCGTCGGACTTCAACACGGCCACAGTTCCATGACCGAGCAAGCAGATTTCGTCGTCATAGGTCTTGGCGCCATGGGCAGCGCCATCCTCTATCAGTTGGCCAAGCGCGGCGCGCATGCGATCGGAGTTGACCGTTTCGCGCCCCCGCACCGTATGGGGTCGAGCCACGGGGAAACCCGTATAACGCGGCAGGCGGTCGGTGAGGGCAGCGACTACGCTCCACTCGTCCTCAACTCCCACCGGATCTGGCGCGAGCTCGAAGCGGATACCGGAGAGAAGCTGCTGAATGATTGCGGAGTTCTGGTCATGGCGCCGGGCACGGGACCTACCTCGCACCATGGCAAACCGGACTTTGTCGCGCGCTCGATCGAGGTGGCGCGGGATTTCGGCATCAAGCACGAGATTCTCGACGGTGCGGAAGTCGCCCGTCGTTTCCCTCAATTCCTGGGCCTCGCCGGAAACGAGAAGGCTTACTTTGAGCCGGGCGGCGGTTATGTTTTTCCCGAGCGCTGCATCGCGGCGCAACTGAACCAAGCCATGCGGCTCGGCGCGCAAATCCGCACCGGCGTCGAGGTTCTTTCGGTCGACCAGCACGGCAAGGTCCGCATCGAGACCTCGAGCGGGACGATCCAGGCACAGCAGGCGGTGGTCGCGGCCGGTAGCTGGACGGCGCCCTTGTTGGGCGCGCCATTCGACCGTCTTCTGACGGTCAATCGTCAGGTGCTTCACTGGTACGAGCTCGATGATCTCGCAGCTTACGGGCCCGACGCGCCGGCTTTCATCTGGATGCATGGCGCGACCGACGTCGACTATCTCTACGGCTTTCCTCCACTGCCGGGCGATCGCCGCATCAAGGTTGCCACCGAGCAGTACGAGACGCTGACCACCGCGAACACTATCGACCGCGACGTCTGTCCGGCGGAGTCGGCCGAGATGTATCGAACGCATGTAAAGGGGCGGTTGGCAGGTGCGACGCCCTGCGTTGCCCAGGCAGCCGCCTGTCTCTATACCGTCACTCCCGATCGAGGTTTCATCATCGACCGGCACCCGCGTCACGATCGAGTTTTCGTGGTCTCGGCATGTTCCGGCCACGGTTTCAAGCACTCGGCCGGAATCGGCGATGTCGTTGCCGAACAATTGACCGGCGGGCGTAATCGGGTCGATTTGACTTCGTTTTCGATCGCTCGCTTTGAGTAGTTCCAGGCGAGGAAGCGAAGATCCAATGCTTGAGCGTCTCATTTCTCAAGCGGCCATTTTGAGGCGACGGAGTCTCGCGCCAGGGGTGCTGTCAGAGACGCATGTGGGCGCTGCGACCAGTGAATGCGGGCGCGGTGTTCGTCCATGGCGTGGATCATTGCCGAGCAGATCGGCCCGCTGACGCGTTGTGGCGCCGATGCGTCTCCACCAGGCGAAAGCGCGCAGGTCGTACGCGCATGGATACGCGATAAGCCTCGCTGCCGAAACACTGATCTGGCGCATCAGGCGAGGAGCTTGTCCAGCGTGATCGGGAAGCGGCGGATGCGCTTTCCGGTCGCGTGATAGACGGCGTTCGCAATTGCTGCGGGGACGCCGACGATGCCTATTTCGCCGAGGCCCTTGACGCCAAGCCTATTGATGCGGTCGTCGCGCTCCTCGACGAAAATGACATCGATGTCGTGAACGTCGGCATTCACGGGGATGTGGTACTCGGCGATATTCGCGTTCATGATCCGGCCGTAGCGGTGATCCATCAAAGTCTCCTCGTGCAGGGCCATCCCGATCCCCCAGACCACGCCGCCCATGATCTGGCTGCGGCCGGTCTTGGTGTTAAGGATCCGTCCGGCCGCGACCGCGCTCACAACTCGCGTGACGCGGATGACGCCGAGTTGCTCGTCGACTTTCACCTCGGCGAATACGGCCGAATGCGTGTTGCGGGCGTGCGACTTGTCCTCCGCGAAGTGATTGAGCTTCTGCTTCTCGATCCGCTCGAGCTTCCCGTATCGCATCGCATCCGCGATCGAGACCGCACGGCGTTTTTCGCCGTTGCTGGCGATCGTGCCGTCGACGAGGATGACGTCGGCTGCATCGATATCAGCGAGCGGCGAGCCGGGCATCGCGCCGGCAAGATGCGCGAGCTCCTGGCGAATGTCCTCGGCTGCTCCGAGAACCGCATGCGCGCTGGATGCAGCCATCCAGGAACCGCCCTCGACGGGCGCTTGCGGCAGCGTCGAGTCCGCGAGCTTGACGCTGATGTTCTCGATCGGCAGCCCAAGTGTATCGGCTGCTACCTGCGCCACGATGGTGTAGGTGCCGGTGCCGATGTCGGACGCCGCGCAGGATACCTCGGCATGGCCATTGGCGGTCAGCACGATGCGTACCGCGACCGGCATCTGCAGCGCCTCCCACACGCCTGTTGACATGCCCCAGCCGACCAGTTCCTTACCATCACACATCGAGCGAGGGGCAGGATTGCGCTTGCCCCAGCCGAAGGCCTCCGCGCCGCGGGCGTAGCATTCGCGCAGCTGCTTGCTGGTGTAGGGGAGGTCTTCGCTCTGGTCGCGATCCGAGTAGCACTTCAGACGCAGTTCGAGCGGATCGAGCTTGAGCGCGACCGCCAACTCGTCCATGGCGCATTCGAGCGCGCAGACGCCGGAGGCGGCTCCGGGCGCGCGCATGTCGCAAGGAGTGGAGACGTCGAGATGGACGAGCTTGTGAGAATAGCGACTGTTCGGGCTCTTGTAGAGTTGTTCCGCCCAGCCGCTGTCGTTGCGCGAGAAATCTTCGTAGCGTGAGGTGATGGCCGTGGCCTCGTGCGTAACCGCCTCGAGCATGCCGTCGGGCCTGGCGCCGAGCGCGACGCGCTCAATCGTCGCCGGCCGGTGGCCGAGCCCGTACATTTGTCGCCGCGTCAGCACGACTCGAACGGAGCGCTTCAGCGCGAGTGCGCCGAGCGTTGCCAGCACAACTTGATATTGCGGCCGCAAGCCGGAGCCGAAGGCGCCGCCGACATAGGGCGAGAGCACGCGGATGGTATCGGGCTTTTTGCCGAACACGCTGCAGAGAAACTTTTGGACGTTCTGGACGCCTTGCGTCTTGTCGTAAACCGTGAGCCTGCCGTTGCCGTCCCAGACGGCCGTGGTCGCAAAGAGCTCCATCGGGTTGTGATGCTCGGCCGGAATGAAGTAATCCGCCTCGTGCCGCACGGCCGCTTCGGCAAGGGCGCCTGCGGCGTCGCCGCGCGGCTTGTGCGGCTCCTTCACCTTGACCGCCTTATTGCACTCGGCTTCGAGGTCGGTCGCAAATGTCCGCTCCTCCTCATATTCGACTTGCACCAGCGTCGCGGCGAATTTCGCGGTTTCCCAGTCCTCCGCCATGACGAGCGCGATTGGCTGGCCGTTGAACTTGATGGTGTCGTCATAGAGCGGACGGAATGGCGATCCGTCGTCCGGCGCCACCTCATCCATCCAGGCCTCGTCCTTGTTGGCGAGCGGCGGGCGATGCGTATGGGTGAGCACGTCGAGCACGCCCTTCACGTTCAGCGCCTCGCTGGTGTCGAGGCGGGTGATGCGGCCCCGTGCAATGGTGGCCTCGACGACGAAGCCATGGACGAGCCCGTCGGCGGCGAATTCGCCGGCGTATTTGGCTGCCCCTGTGACCTTGGCCCGGCCGTCGACGCGGGACGTTGGTGTTCCGACATAGGCGTTCATCGGTCCCTCACGCGATCTTCTTGTGAGCCTGGGATTGCGGCGTGGCGTTTGCGGCCTGCATCAGCGTCCGGACAATGGCGCGGCGCGCGAGCTCGATTTTGAAGCCGTTATGCGAATGGGCTTTTGCCCCCTGCAGCAGGAGATCCGCAGCGCGCGAGAAATGATCTGCCGTCGCGGCCTGGCCGCGCAACGCCGCTTCCGCTTCAGGGCTGCGCCAGGGCTTGTGCGCCACGCCGCCGAGCGCCATGCGCGCCTCGCCGATGGCGTTGCCCTCGAGTTCGAGCGCAGCAGCGACCGAGACCAGGGCGAAGGCATATGACAGTCGGTCGCGGATTTTCAGATAGCTGTAATGACCGGCAAAGCCGCGTGGCGGCAGTTCGATTGCCGTGATGATCTCGCCGGTATCAAGATTGGTGTCGATGTGAGGCGTGTCGCCGGGAAGCCGATGGAAATCGGTTAGCGCCATCGTGCGCTCGCCGGACGGACCGGCGATGTGGACGAGGGCGCCGAGCGCAGCGAGCGCCACGCTCATGTCGGACGGATTGGTCGCGATGCAGGAGGCGCTCATGCCGAGGATGGCATGGTTGCGGTTGAGGCCGTCGATCGCCGAGCAGCCGCCGCCCGGCGTTCGCTTGTTGCAGGGCGTTGCCGTATCATAGAAGTAGGCGCAACGCGTTCGTTGCAGCAGATTGCCGCCGACTGAGGCCATGTTGCGCAATTGCGCCGAAGCACCGGCGAGGATGGCGCTGGCGACCAGCGGATAGCGCTGCTCGATCAGTGGATGGTAGGCAAGATCCGAGTTCGACACCAAGGCACCGATGCGCAGTCCTCCGTCGGCCGTCTCCTCGATCTTGCGGAGCGGCAGACGGGAAATGTCGATCAGCCGGGAGGGCTCTTCGACATTTTCCTTCATCAGGTCGATCAGATTGGTGCCACCTGCGATGAGCTTGGCGCCGGGATGGGCGGTGAGCAGGAGGATCGCGTCAGCGACGTCGTCGGCGCGGGAATACTGGAAATTGATCATGGCCGGCCCATTGCCTGTTGGATGGCGGCGACGATGTTCGGATAGGCGCCGCAGCGACAGAGATTCCCGCTCATCAGTTCCCGAATCTCGTCAGAATCCCTGGCACGTCCTTCGGACAGGAGGCCGACGGCTGAACAAATCTGTCCTGGGGTGCAATATCCGCACTGGAATGCGTCGTGATCGACGAACGCCTGTTGCAGAGGATGCAGCGCGCCATCCCTGGCAAGACCTTCGACTGTCGTGATCTCCGCCCCATCCTTCATGACGGCCAGTGTAAGACACGAATTGACCCGTCGGCCATCGACCAGCACCGTGCAGGCGCCGCATTGACCATGATCGCAGCCTTTTTTGGTGCCGGTCAGCCCAAGATGGTCACGCAATGCGTCCAGCAGCGTGGTCCAGGGAACGAGGTCCAGCGTGTGCCTGACGCCATTGACGATGAGGTTGGTTGGGATGCGGTCGGCAATTTGATTTGCGGCATCGGCCATGTCTTTTTCCTGCGGTGGAGGCCGAGCTGAGAAGTCAAGTCTGTTGGCGCGAGCGCGCGTCAGTTTCTGCTGGCCATTAGCGCCCAACGGTCAGCCAATCTCTTGGTTCCACGCAGTGATTTCCTCTGCGGCGAGGAAACCGTCAGCTCTCCGATACGTGGTGTCGCCCAGTTGACGACCTCGCGGGTCGCGTCTTGTCGTGTGGAGCAGCAACTGACCCAAGCCAAGTCCGGCGCGATGGACGAATCCTTCCATCAGGAACCAAGGCAATCACGGTCCATTGTTCGAAGCAGAGCTGCGGACGGCGGCTCGACGAAGATGTTTCGTCGTTCTCACGCAGAAATTAGAAATAGAACGTGCGCGATCGAGGCTGCGATGCGGCGCAGGATCGTTCCCGGCCGGACCGTCAACCATGACGGCGCTCATCTGGTGGCGTGGGCGGGTATCGGTCACTGGCCTCGGCGTATTCGAGCCTTCTGCAAACGCGCGAGTTGCAGCCTTGTTGGTTAGGATCACATTTCATTCCTTGAACAGAACGTCATGGTCGCGCGCAAAAGTCGCCAGCAGTGGCAGAGCGGCGCCGCCGATTGCACGCGCATCGCGACCGACCGAGCCTTCCACCACCACGGCGTCTGTGAGTCCTTGCCGGTCCATGTGTGCCCATTGCGAGTTGGTTCTCTCGACAAGACGGCGCCTCACGTCAGCCGGAAAGGCACCGTCGATGACGATGGCTTCAAAGTCGATAACCGCCAGCAATGCGGCGATCGCCTGCGCCAGGGCTTCGGCGGCTTCGGCAATCCAGGCCTCGAGTGGCTCCTCAAAGCTCGACCAATCGTCAGGTGAGAGCCAGATGTCAGTGCCGCGTCGACCGGCGGCGATGAGCCGACGCTCGAGTCGATAGATGGAGGCGGTGCGGATCAACTGTTGAAGTGTGGTCTCGCCGCTCTCTTCCCGTCGCATGATCGGCAACGAGCCGAACGCTCCGGCGTTGCCGCTACGACCCGGAAACAGACTGCCGTTCAGAACGATGCCGCCGCCGACGAATGTTCCGACATAGAAATAAGCGAAGTCGCGGTAGGCTGCTCCCGCACCGAAGGTGAGTTCGGCCGCACATGCCGACGTCGCGTCGTTGTGGACGCGGATCGGCCATGCGCCAAAGCGGCGCGAGAATTCGATGGCAACGTTGAAGTCGCGCCACTTGCCGAGTGCACCGGGTGGCGTTTGCAGATCCGCCTCCCAATTCCACAGTTCAAAGGGCATTGCGACGCCGATGCCGCTGATCCTGCCTTGCAGATTCTCCGGAAGTGCGGCGAGAAGATTAGGCATCTCGCGTTCCGCAAAAGCCATGATGTCCTCAGGCGAGGGGAAGGCGTAGATCATGCGGCGCCTGGCGCGGATGCCGGCGACGAAGTCCATCAACACCAGATCGGAACTGCGCCTGCCGATCATCAGGCCGAGCCCGAAAGCACCGTCTGGATTGAGCGAGTAGGGGACAGACGGCTGGCCGATACGCCCTCGCTGCGGCTCGCCGGCGCGCAGCAGTCCGTCGGCTTCCAGCCGGTTGATGATGACCGTCGTGGTCTGGGTCGACAGGCCGGTCAGGCGCGCGATTTCGACCTTCGCGAGGCTGCTATGGCGCCGGATCAGGGAGAGGATCAGGCGCTCGTTGTAAAGTCTCACCCCTGTCTGGGTGGTGCCGCGGCTTCCACCCGGCAACGTTACCGGCGCGTTGGCCCCGGCGCCTGGGGCTGCATCATCCATCCTCGGCTCCCAAACCCTTGAGCTGTCTCGCTTTCGCAGCAGCCTAGCGGTCACAATGAACGGAGAGAAGCCAAGCGTCAATTAATAAATCGGAATGATTTATTTATTGACTCGGAGGTTTCTATGCCCTTAGGATCGCCAAATACGCGGATCGAACCGCTTACCAAACAAACGTCCCACGGGAGGGGATCAATGCGTCAGTCAATCGGGCTATTCACCGCACTCGTGCTTGCTTCGTGCACAACCGGCGCTTCCGCCGCCGACAAGCCGATCGTCGGGCTCATCACCAAGACCAACACCAATCCGTTCTTCGTGAAGATGAAGGCCGGTGCAGACGAAGCGGCCAAGGCCAATGACGTCGAACTGCGCTCCTTCGCCGGCAAGGTCGATGGCGACAATGAGAGCCAGGTGGCAGCCATCGAGAACCTGATCGCCGCCGGTGCCAAAGGCATCCTGATCACGCCGAACGACTCTCGCGCCATCGTGCCGGCCGTGGAGAAGGCGCGCGCGGCCGGCATTCTGGTCATAGCCCTCGATACCCCGCTCGATCCGCCGAATGCGGCAGATGCAACCTTTGCCACCGACAATTTCCTGGCTGGTCAGTTGATCGGGCAGTGGGCCGCGAAGACGCTCGGCGCCAAGGCGGCATCTGCGAAGATCGCACTTCTGGACCTCAACGTGAACCAGATCTCGGTCGACGTTGCCCGAGACCAGGGTTTCCTGAAAGGCTTTGGCATCGATCTCGGCAATCCCGCCAAGATCGGCGACGAGAAGGATGCGCGCATCGTCGGTCACGATGTGACGCTCGGCAGCGAGGAAGGCGGTCGCAAGGCGATGGAAAACCTGCTGCAAAAAGATCCCGGCATCTCGCTTGTCTACACCATCAACGAGCCGGCCGCGGCTGGCGCCTACGAGGCCTTGCGGTCCGTCGGCCGCGACAAGGACGTGCTGATCGTTTCGGTCGACGGTGGTTGCCCCGGCGTGCGCAACGTGAAGGATGGCGTGATCGGTGCCACGTCGATGCAGTTTCCGCTGCTGATGGCGGCGAAAGGCGTCGAGGCGGTCAAGGCCTTCGCCTCAGATGGCGGAAAGCCCAAAGCTTCGCCCGGACTCGACTTCTTCAATACTGGCGTCGAGCTCGTCACCGACAAGCCGGCAGCGGACCTGCCGTCGATCGACAGCGCCGCCGCCTTGAAGAAGTGCTGGGGCTGATCGCGTCGCTGACTTTTTACCTCTGGCAAGGAGAGGTGCCCGGCATCTGGGCGCCGGATAACAGCGGAGACTTTCGCCCTGAGCGCTATGGGCGCGTCTTACGCATGCAACGAGGAAAACGGCCATGACCGATATCGGCAACAGCCGACCCGCTGCCCAGGCCTTCGAGCTTCTGGTCGACAAGAGCGACTCTCGTGTGGCTGAATTCGAGGTGCGTGCAAGATCGCCGTTGCAGAAACTTCAGCACTTTCTGCATGCCAATCCGACGGCGGTGCCGGCGATCGTGCTGTTGCTCGGCGTTGCGGCGTTCGGGCTCATCGTCGGCCCGCGCTTTCTATCGATGTTCAATCTGTCGCTGATCATCCAGCAGGTCACCATCATCGGCGTCATTGGCGCGGCCCAGACATTGATCGTGATCACTGCCGGCATCGATCTGTCGGTTGGGGCCATCATGGTGCTGTGCTCCGTGATCATGGGCAAGCTTGCAGTCACGATGGGACTTGCCGCTCCACTGGCGCTTGTGATCGGCATCGCCGTTGGCGCAGGCTGCGGGGCTCTCAACGGCACGCTTGTCACGCGCGTGAAGCTGCCGCCCTTCATTGTGACGCTCGGGACCTGGTCGATCTTTTTCGCCCTCAATCTCTGGTACTCCGCCTCGGAAACCATCCGTTCGCAGGAAGTGGCGAAAGTCGCTCCGCTGCTACAGGCGCTCGGTAAACCGGTGGACGTCCTGGGGGCCCGCTTTACCTATGGTTCCTTCTTCATGCTGGGGCTCATCGCCTTGATCTGGTTCGTGCTCAATCGCACGGCCTTCGGCCGCCATCTTTATGCAGTTGGCGATGACCCCGATGCGGCACGCCTGGCCGGCATCAGGACCGACCGCATCCTGTTCTCCGTCTATGTGATTGCCGGCATGATTTGCTCGCTCGGCGCTTGGGCTCTGATCGGGCGCATCGGTTCGATCAGCCCGCAGGCCGGCCAGACGGCCAATCTCGACAGCATCACGGCAGTGGTGGTCGGCGGCGCCAGCCTGTTCGGTGGACGCGGATCGATCATCGGCACGCTGATCGGCGCCCTGATCGTCGGCGTGTTCCGAAACGGCCTCGCGTTGTCCGATGTGGACGTGCTGTGGCAGGAATTCGCCGTCGGCTGGTTGATCATCATCGCCGTGGCGCTTGATCAATGGATTCGCAAGGTGTCGGCATGAGCATAGCTGCGAACGTTCAGAACTCCGAGCCGCTCGTGCAGGCGCGCGGCCTCGTCAAGCGCTATGGCCGCGTGACGGCGCTCGATCACGCCGACTTCGATCTCTATCCGGGTGAAATCCTTGCCGTGATCGGAGACAACGGCGCGGGAAAATCCTCGCTCATCCGCGCGCTTTCGGGCGCGCTCGTTCCTGATGCCGGCGAGATCAGGCTCGATGGCAGGCCGGTCGCATTCCGCTCGCCGCTCGATGCGCAGGCCGCCGGCATTGAGACGGTTTACCAAACGCTTGCGCTGTCGCCGAGCCTTTCGATCGCCGACAACATGTTTCTCGGCCGTGAATTGCGCCGGCCGGGCCCGCTCGGTTCAATCTGCCGCATGCTCGACCGCAAGGCCATGCAGCGCATCGCTCGCCAGAAGCTCACCGAGCTTGGTCTCATGACCGTGCAGAGCATTAACCAGCGTGTCGAGACTTTGTCGGGCGGTCAACGCCAGGGCGTGGCGGTCGCAAGAGCCGCCGCTTTCGGCTCGCGCGTGGTGATCATGGACGAACCGACTGCGGCTCTTGGCGTCAAGGAATCGCGTCGTGTGCTGGAGTTGATCCTCGACGTGCGGCGGCGGGGCGTTTCCGTGGTCCTGATCAGCCACAACATGCCGCACGTGTTCGAGATCGCCGATCGCATCCATATCCATCGGCTTGGCCGGCGACTGACGGTGATAGATCCCAAGTCCTATACGATGTCGGATGCGGTGGCGTTCATGACCGGCGCGCGCGTACCTGCCGAGATTGCGGCCTAAGGGATTCAAGGCAAGATCTATCGCAGCCCTTTTTGCAATGGGGGTGCGATCCGGCTTGTCGGATGGTCATGGCCGCACTTATCCACGGATCCATGCTTCGACTTCCGCTTTTCTCGGCAAGTCCGCGCCTTGTCGGGAGCAAGTGATAGCGGCCGCTGTCACGGCGAAATCGATTGCCCGAGCCAACTCCGGCGCGGTCAGGTCCGCGACGCGTTCTTTGCTCAGTTTGCCTGAGCTATTGAGAGAGCTCAAAATCGCGGCGTGGAACGTGTCACCGGCGCCGACGGTATCGATGACATTGACCGGCTTTCCCGGCACTGAGATTTTTCCGCCACTTTTCAGATAGCTGGTCGCGCCATTGCCGCCGTGCGTGACGAGAACGATCGAAGGACCCGACGCGAGCCAGCCGGCGACGACCTCATCGATGTCAGCGTCCTCGCCGTAAGCCACGGCGATATCTTCCTCGCTTGCTTTGACAATGTCTGCGATCGACAGGAAGGCGCCGAAGCGCCTTTTCCAATCCTCGAGGTTGGGTGTCACGGTCGGGCGCAAATTGGGGTCGACGGAAATCACACGACGGCCAGCTTCGCGCCTGGCGAGCGCGAGATAGGCATCCGCAACGGGGGCCACGGCCAGAGTATAGGATCCAAATGTGAGCGCGCAAACCTCGGCCGGCAATGAACCTGGCAGCGCGTCGATGCCGATTTCCCGGTCTGCCTTGCCTTCGCCGTGGAACGAATAGCTCGGCTGCCCCGAGGAGTCGGTCGTAACGATGGAAATCGTCGTCAGTCGATCCGAGTTGACGACGTAGTCAAGAGCGACTCGCTCCGATTCGAGCTTTCGTCGCAGGGCCACGCCAAAACGGTCGAAGGAAATCCCGCCGCAAAATGCCGCTGTCTCCTCCAGCCGCGCGAGGCCAATGGCCACATTCAGCGGGGAGCCGCCCAACGTGACTCGCGCAGTCAGTCCAGAATCCGGCCGCTCATCGACGAACAAATCCGCCAGGGCTTCACCGCATACAAGGATCATGGGGCGATCTTCTCACGGGCGCACCTAAGCAAGGAATCTGATCTTCTCGGCACTAGGTCTCCCCTTTGAAGAGTACATTCTGGTCGAGAAGAAAACGGGCGAAGAAGGGAAGACTCGCGGCGCCCATCGTGCGGGCGTTGGCTCCAATCGACCCTTCGCCAATCTCGAAGGGTGAAAGCCCTTGCAGATCGGAGGCGCTTTTTTTCTCGCGCACAAGGCTGACAAGCCGCTGCCGGATGTGGGCTGGAAAGCCACCGTCGATGACGGCCTGGCCGAAGTCGAGCACCGATGCCGATGCGACAATCGCTTGCGCGAGGCTATCCGATGCTTCTTCAAGCCAGTCATCGAGAATCGGGCCGAGACTCTCCCAGTCCTGCGATCTGAAGAAGGCGGCGGGGTCAAGATTGGCGCCGATGAGACGCTTTTCCAGGCTGTGCAGTGATGCCGAATGAATCAGTTGCCGCCTTTCCGCAATTCCCGTGCTTCCGTTCTTGACGAGCACTGGCATGGAGCCCAGCGCGCCGGCGTTTCCCTGACGCCCGGAATAAAGCTCACCGTTGAGAACGACGCCGCCGCCGGCAAAATAGCCGACGAAGACATAGAGGAAGTCTTCATATTCGCGGCCGCTGCCGAAAGTCAGCTCTGCGCCGCAGGCGGCTGTTGCGTCATTGGAAATCGAAACGGGCAGACCGCTGAGAGATTCGAGTTCGGCTTGCAGATTGCAGTTGCGCCAGGCTTCGAGCGAAGCATGAGGTGCCCCGACCTCGCTGCGCCAATTCCACAGTTCGAAAGGAACCGCAACGCCAAGACCAACGATCCGTTGATTCTGTGCGCTGCCCAACTTTCCCGTGAGCTCCGCAAGGCTGTCGGCAGTGAATCTCAGGAGATCGCCGACGTCCGGGTAGGCGAAGGAACAATGGATCTGATCGCGCACCGATCCAACGAAGTCCATCAGCATGAGACTCGCGGTGCGACGGCCGATGTGGAGGCCGAGCGCGTACGCGCCGTCGGGGTTCAGTTTCAAGGGCACCGAGGGTTGCCCGACGCGACCGCGATTGGGCTCCATCCGAAGGAGCAATCCGTCCGATTCCAGCGCCTTGACGATGACGGAGGCGGTCTGGGCCGAAAGGCCGGTCAACCTCGCGATCTCGGCCTTGGGTAAACTGGAAAACCGGCGGACGAGGGAGAGAACAAGCCGCTCGTTATAGGCGCGAACGCCAATCAGATTGGTGCCGCGAGATCGCTCCCCAGCCAGAGGCGTCACGGCTCCCTCAGGTGTCATCGGGGCTGTCGAAGAGATGCGCAAATTCCGGAATCCGGCTGAGGAGACACAAGTGTCTCTTCTTAGACCTGCCTCGGCGCTTAACACGAGATAGAGAACAGGTCAATAAATAAACCAAAATGATTTATTTATTGACATAGCGCTGAGTGGATGGGAAGGTGGGGCCGCCCCTGGGACTCATGGCTTTGGGTCTTTTGGCGACGCTGAACCGATCGCGACGCGTCCGAACGGTCGCGGCAGCCCCTAACAGTTGCGGGTTGTTCGTCCCACCCGGGTGGCAGCGCCTCGCCGACGTCAGACTGACGTCTGTGGGTCGGGGTGCAGTCTGGTCGCCGCGAAACATGGGACAGCTGTCTTGAAAATGATCACGCAGGCTCTTCAAGTCGAACCCTTCGATCTGGTGGTTTTCGGTGGGACTGGCGATCTGTCCTACCGCAAGCTCTATCCGGCGCTGTTTCGCCGTCACCATGAAGGTCAGCTTTCACCGGGAACGCGCGTCGTCGCCGTCTCGCGGCAGCGGATGAGCAGGCGGGAATTCGCCATCGCCGTCGGCGATGCCCTGAAACGCTTCGATCCCGCCCGCGCGTGCAATCCCGAGGCGCTCGCAAGCTTTGTCGACCTGCTGGATTATGTCGTCGTGGATGCAGGCGGCGATCTCGGTTGGGCGGACCTCAAAGCTAGTCTTGGCGACGATCCCGTGCGCGTTCGGGCGTTCTATCTGGCCACCTCGCCGGACTTGTTCGGAAAGATAGCCGATCGGCTTTCGGCACATCGATTGATCACAAGCGCGACACGCGTGATTGTCGAAAAGCCCATCGGCAAGGACGGCGCGTCGGCCGCCGAGATCAACGACGCTCTCGGCGAAGTTTTTGCCGAAAGCCAGATTTTCCGCATCGACCACTATCTCGGCAAGGAGACGGTGCAGAATCTCATGGCGTTGCGCTTCGCCAACGCCTTGTTCGAGCCTCTATGGAATTCGGGTCATATCGACCACATCCAGATTACGGTGTCCGAAAGCATCGGCGTCGAGAGTCGCGCTGGCTATTACGACAAGTCGGGAGCGCTGCGCGACATGGTGCAGAACCATCTCCTGCAATTGCTCTGTCTCGTGGCGATGGAGCCGCCGGCGTCACTCACAGCCGATGCGGTGCGCGATGAAAAACGCAAGGTGCTCCAGTCGCTGCTGAAGATCGACGCCAGCAATGCGGCCGAGCGGACCGTGCGGGGGCAATATCGTGCGGGCGCGGCGTTTGGCGAAGCGGTGCGCGGCTATGCCGAGGAGGTTGGCGACCCGGACAGCGCCACCGAGACCTTCGTGGCGCTGAAGCTCGAAATCGAGAACTGGCGCTGGGCCGGCGTGCCCTTCTATCTGCGTACCGGCAAGAGATTGCCCGAACGCATTTCCGAGATCGTCGTCACCTTCCGCAAGGCCCCGCATGCGCTGTTCGCGGCGAGTGCGGGTAAGGTTCATCAAACCAAGCTCGTCATCCGCCTTCAACCCGACGAAGGCATCAAGCTCTGGTTGATGATCAAGGAGCCGGGACCAGGTGGATTTCGACTTCAGCATGTTTCGCTCGACATGAGCTTCTCCAAGGCCTTCGGGAACAATGCGCCGGAGGCCTATGAGCGGCTGCTGATGGACGTGATCCGCGGCAACGCCACCTTGTTCATGCGGCGCGACGAAGTCGAGGCCGCCTGGGCGTTCATCGATCCAATCCGCCAAGCTTGGTCGGACTCGAAAGAGCCGCCACGCCCCTATGTCGCCGGCAGTTGGGGACCCTCGGCCGCGATTGCTCTGATCGAGCGCGATGGTCGGACATGGGTCGAGGACGGTGAATGGGCGTGACGAAGCCAGCAAGAATTGCTGGCGCCGAGAGCCCTCGAAACAAGTGACACACTGAACTCAAGGCGGTTCACGCAAGAGACTGAGGACCAGGCATGGCCATTTTGAACGCAAGAATCGGCGAGGTCACCGAGGCGATCGTCCGGCGCAGCCGCGATGCGCGGTCGCGCTATCTCGATCGCATCGCGAGCACGGCATCCGCCGCGCCTCATCGCCAACGTTTGGGTTGCGCCAATCAGGCGCATGGTTTCGCCGCTTGCGCGGCAAACGACAAGGATGCGTTGCGCCTGGGTGTGAAGCCAAATTTGGGCGTCGTCACCGCCTACAATGACATGCTCTCGGCTCACAAGCCCTATGAGCATTATCCGGAGCTGATCCGGTCGGAAGCGCGCGCGATCGGCGCGACCGCCCAGGTCGCGGGCGGTGTTCCCGCCATGTGCGACGGGATCACCCAGGGCGAGGCCGGAATGGAGCTTTCGCTGTTTTCACGCGACGTCATTGCGCTGTCGGTTGCGGTCGCTTTGTCGCACCAAACATTCGATGCCGTCGCGCTTCTCGGCATCTGCGACAAAATCGTTCCTGGCCTTGTGATCGGCGCTTTGTCGTTCGGGCATTTGCCGGCGATCTTCATTCCCGCGGGACCGATGCCTTCGGGCGTCCCAAACGCCGAGAAGAACCGCGTTCGCCAGCTCTTCGCCGAGGGCAAGGTCGATCGAGCTGCTCTGCTGGAAGTCGAGGCGCGATCCTATCATGCGCCCGGCACCTGCACATTCTACGGCACGGCCAACACCAATCAGATGCTCCTGGAATTCATGGGCCTGCAGTTGCCAGGTGCATCCTTCGTCAATCCGGACACGATCCTGCGCGAGGCCCTGACCAGAGAAGCGGTCCGGCAGGTCATCGGCCTCAGTGCCTTGGGCTCGCAGTTCTTGCCTGTCGGCCGCATGATCGACGAGCGCTCTTTCGTCAATGCGATGGCGGGCATCGCCGCCACAGGTGGTTCGACGAACGCTGTGATCCATCTCGTAGCCATGGCGGCGGCGGCGGGATTGACGGTGGACCTGCGCGATTTCGAACGGGTAGCCGAAGTCACCCCGTTGCTGGCGCGGGTCTATCCGAATGGCCAGGCTGACGTGAACCAGTTTCATGCTGCCGGCGGCACGATCTTTGTCATCCGTGAATTGCTCGACGCGGGTCTGCTGCATGCGGACGCGGCAACCGCCTTTGCCGGGACATTGGCCTCTTACCGCCAGGAGCCGATCCTCAGCAACTCTGGCGCAGTCGTCTGGCGCGAAGGGCCGGCCACGAGCGCCGACGATGCGATACTGCGCGGCATCGAGAGGCCCTTCAGCCCAACCGGCGGCTTGCGGATTCTCGAAGGCGATCTTGGCAGGGCGGTCATCAAGACCTCCGCGGTTGCACCTGAAAGGCATGTCGTTGAAGCGCCGGCGCTGGTGTTCCATTCGCAGGAGGAGTTGCAGGCGGCCTTCAAGGCCGGAAAGCTCGATCGCGATTTCATCGCCGTGATCCGCTTTCAGGGCCCGCGCGCGATCGGCATGCCGGAACTCCATAAGCTGATGCCGCCGCTCGGCGTCTTGCAGGATCGCGGCTTCAAGGTTGCGCTTGTCACCGACGGCCGGATGTCGGGCGCCTCAGGCAAGGTGCCCGCTGCAATCCATCTCACGCCCGAAGCGCTCGACGGAGGCCCGGTCGCCAAAATCCGCGACGGTGACTTCATCCGCATGGATGCAGTCGCGGGAACGTTGACCGTTCGGGTGCCTGCCGACGAATGGGCGGCCCGTCCGCTTGCCAGCAAAGATCTGTCTGCCTCGCACGTCGGAATCGGCCGAGAGCTCTTCTCCCAATTGCGCGCGTCCGTCGGCCCTGCAGATCGCGGTGCCAGCATTTTTTCAGGGTTGAACGCATGACGACCCTCCTTCCGCAGAGCGGGCTCAAGGACATTTTGTGCCGCGCGCCGGTCGTTCCAGTCGTGGTGATCGAAAAGCTGGTCGACGCCACTTCATTGGCGCGTGCCTTGGTCGCCGGTGGTTTGTCCGTCATCGAAGTGACCCTGCGCACGCAGGCCGCACTCGAAGCGATCCGCATCATTGCCGCTGAAGTCGAGGGCGCGGTCGTCGGTGCCGGTACGGTGCTCAGCCCACACCAGCTGGAGGCGGCGCGTGAAGCCGGCGCGCGCTTCGCGGTGTCGCCCGGTGCGACAGACGCCTTGCTCAACGCGGCGGGTGCCTTGGGGATGCCGCTTCTGCCTGGAGTGGCCAGTGCTTCCGAGGCCATGGCACTGATCGCGCGCGGTTATCAATTTGCGAAATTCTTTCCGGCCGAGCCCGCCGGCGGGATTCCCTATCTGAAGTCGCTGGTTTCTCCGTTACCTCAACTGCAGTTTTGCCCGACAGGCGGGCTGACGCCAGAAACCGCCCCGAACTATCTCGCACTTCCCAACGTGATCTGCGTCGGCGGCTCCTGGATGCTCAGGCCCGAAGCGATCGCAGCGCGCGACTGGGAGGCCCTGACCGTAGCCAGCAAGCAAGCGGCAGGGCTACAAAAAATCAAACGGCAAGCCGGACGGTTGCCGATTTGACGCGTAGCCTGCTGGTTCCATCAACGGCGATTTTGCGCTTCAAGCTGCTCGACAGCACTCGCAGAAGCAAAGCGACAAGGCAAAATCGTCCTCGGCCGTCAGGCCGACGCCGTCCCTTAATCTGATGCTGGCGGCCGGTATTCTCGAATATGCCGACAAGGAGAGCCGCGTTTTTCTTGGCCGCAAATTGTACTTCCTTGGTCTTGCCGATCAGTCGCAGTTCGACCTGACCCGCGAGTGCCGGTCGTATCGCGATGAGCTCACCGAGACGACGCGCGAGAGAGTTGCTTCCCGCGCCATCATTGCTTTCGAGGCGTCACGAGCCAAGATGCGAGCGGTGCTAGCTCGTTCCGACCTGCAAACTCGCGCTGATGTCTCATCATAGGAAGTCAGGCCGTGAGCGAAAGCTCGATTGCCGACCGGTAATTTGCCGGCAGAACCTAATTTTCGACGTCGACGTACTGCCGCAGCCTGAAGATGACGTCGGGCAAAGCGTATCGCAGCCGTGCTGCATTTTGGGAAGTGGTCGAGAACGGGGCGAACCTGATCATGGCATTCCATGGCCGATACCCGTAGACGACGATCGAGACGCCTGAGTTCGGAAAGCCATCTACTTTGCGAAGCTCGCCAAGAACAAGGTCGGCGATCGCCACAGCCGGCAGTCGCGCTCGTTTTTCATCGTGGCCGCTGGTTGACATGGGAGCAATTGGCTTCGTTTGCGGCGCGGAGGAGGTCACGGGCTCCTCTTGGAGCGTTGGCGGTATCTCCGGCACCTGAGGCGCGGTCGTGCTCGTCGGCGCTGACTGGGCAGCCTCGAGCGGATGCGACCTTGAAGCTTGCTCTTTCGTGGACTTGCCGCCCAGAATGCCGCTGATCAGCGCCACAAGGCCTGCATCTTTCGCGTCATCGCTCATTGCTCTCTCGCGGTTCTGCCCAGAGTAACCACTTCCTGAAAAGAACGCCACTACGACGCCTGGGCAAGTGATCGCGGTTCCTGTGTTAGCAATCGAACATTCAGGCGTGCAAAGGTCCGCTAATCTCCACCTCTACGAGAACTCACGAAGGGGCGTTCGAAGGTGTTGGATAGTCTGGTGATGCGCTGGCGTATGCGCAATTTCTTATTGGTTTGTCCGTCTTGCAAAAATGCCGCTTCCGCGCTCCGCGGACGCTACATGCTCGGCGAGGAGCGATTGACATGCGACCGCTGCGGAGCGACTGACTCTGTAACTTTCTGGCGTTTCGAAGGGATAGCTTACCGGGCGTGTGCGGCGGAGCCACTGACTGCACGCGTCACAGCTCGCACTCCATAGCCTAGCACAAGAACTTGCAGCTGATCGCCAAGGTGCCATCCCGACACGTCGAGTCAGGGGCCGTTGCGAGAATCCGCCTGCTTAGAGCTCCCTGAAGCTGGGATGGAAACAGCTGCAGACGAACGCAGGTCACTTAGGGCAACCCCGGTCACCCCATGCGAAATCGCGCGGCTGACCAAGGCGTCGATCTGTGCGGCGGCGTCCTCAATTGGCAGTCCGTCCGGCCTGATATTAGAGATGCAGTTTCTAGACGAATCCATCGTGCCGACGCGTGGTCGCCATGTGATATAGGCGCCAAGGGAATCGGCTGCCGAAAGGCCAGGACGCTCGCCAATCAGAACGATGGCGAGCTTGGCGTTCAGCAGTTCGCCGATCTCGTCGCCGACAGCGACGCGGCCTTGCTCGACGAGCACAAACGGGGCAAGGCTGAGCCCTCTGGCCAGCAACAGAAGTCGAAGGCGCTCGACGAGCGGCGCGAGATTTCCCGCAATCGCCGACGAAGAAAGACCGTCGGCAGCGACGATCACGACGTCGCCGCCGGCTGGCTGCGCTTTCAGAACCTCGCGTCCTTCCGACGAAAGGCGTCGCCCAAGATCAGGGCGACGAAGATACTCGGCTCGATCGTTCGCGGCGGTGCGTATCCGTACAATACTCCAACCTTGGGCGCGCAGGCGTTCCTCGAGCGGCTCGAAATCGAGGGGGATATGGACGGCGTCTCTGGCGCGTGCGTGATCAGCCAGGAAGTTGAGCGTCGCGACGGTAGATTGCCCGGAGCCGGCTCGTCCCAATCCGATCCTGGCGGGCGTGAAGCTACGCAGGCGCTCCAGTCCGCCGCTCGCTTGTGGAGCTCGATCGCCGCTATCTGACCGGTCGTCCTGCATCAGCCCACCATCGATTCGATCAGTGTGATCGCTGGCGCGATCGCGGAGGTGGGGGACTTTTCGAGCGCTCGACCGGCCTGATCGATGACGCCCACGCGCTGCAGCCACGCTTCGAATTCGGGAGCGGTTCGCTTTCCGAGTGTTCCGCGAATGTAGAGAGCGTCGTGGAACGCCAGGCTCTGATAGTTCAGCATGACGTCGTCTGCGCCGGGAACGGCGATGACGAAGGCGACGCCGGCGGCGCTCAGCAGCGTGAGCAGCGCGTCCATGTCATCTTGGTCGGCTTCCGCATGGTTCGTGTAGCAGACGTCGCAACCCATCGGCAGGCCAAGCAGCTTGCCACAGAAATGATCCTCCAGGCCGGCTCGCGTGATTTCCTTGCCGTTGTAGAGATATTCCGGGCCGATGAAGCCGACGACTGTGTTGACCAGGAGCGGATTGAATCGTCTGGCCACGGCATACGCGCGTGTCTCCATCGTCTGCTGATCGACACCGAAATGGGCGTCGGCGGAGAGGGCGCTGCCCTGTCCCGTCTCGAAATACATTACGTTTCGACCGACAGTCCCGCGGCCCAGGGAGAGTGCGGCGTCATTGGCCTCCGCGAGCAGCGCTAGATCAATTCCGAAACTGCGATTGGCCTTTTCCGAGCCGGCGATCGACTGAAAGACGAGATCGACGGGGGCGCCTGCGCTGATCGCTCGCATCGCCGTCGTGAGGTGACCCAAGCAGCAGGTCTGTGTCGGGATATCGAGACGCTGCCTGACGTCGTCGAGCAAGGCAACGATCCGCATGTAGTCGTCCAAGCCGTCTGTCGCAGGATTGACGCCGATCACGGCGTCGCCAATGCCGAACATGAGCCCATCGAGGAGGCTGGCAGCGATGCCGCGCGAATCGTCAGTCGGATGGTTTGGCTGAAGACGAGTGGATAGGCGGCCCGTAAGCCCAATCGTGTTGCGAAAGGCCGTTATAACACGGCACTTGGCGGCGACGACGATTAGATCTTGCGCGCGCATGATCTTGGAAACGGCGGCGACCATTTCGGGCGTCAACCCCGGAGCAAGCCGCGTGAGATCGGCCGTTGTCGTCTTTTCGTCCAGGAGCCATTCCCGAAACTCGCCGACGGTCAAATGCGATATCGGCGCAAAGGCCGCGAGGTCATGACTGTTGTAGATAAGGCGCGAAACCTCATCCTCCTCATAAGGAATGAGTGCAACGTTCAGAAAGGTCTTGAGCGGAAGATCGGCCAACGCAGTTTGAGCGGCCACGCGCTCGATGGCGCTCTGAGCCGCGACGCCAGCCAGCACGTCGCCGGAGCGGGCCGGCGACGCTTTGCCGAGAAGCGTCTTCAGATCCGCAAAGGTCCAGCGTGTGCCGCCAAGCGTCGTGCTGTAAGACATGCGGGGCTCCTCATGGCGTGAGACGTTTTGTCAGACGTCTTCATTCAGCGAGGACGCCGGCGTCCCGGCGCGAGCGCCGCGCCAGGAGATTGGCGACGATCAAAAGCAGGATCGATAGCGCCATCATCAGCGTCGCTGCGGCGGTAATGGCCGGGCTTAGCTGTTCGCGCAGGCCGGTGAACATCTCGAGCGGTAGAGTTCGTTGATCTGCATTGGCGAGAAATTGCACGACGACGACCTCGTCGAATGACGTAACGAAGGCAAAAGCCGCCCCGGAGAGCACGCCGGGCAGGATCAGCGGTAGCATCACCCGAAAGAATCCGGTGAGCGGCTTGGCGCCCAGGATCGCCGTCGCACGCATCAGATTCCGATCGAAGCCCGTGAGGCTGGCACCGACGGTCACCACGACGAACGGGCTTGCAAGGACCGTGTGAGCAAGAACGATCCCGGCGTAAGTATTGGCGAGACCGATTCTGGCGTAGAAGAGATAGGTGCCGACAGCGGTCACCACGACCGGGACGATCAGCGGCGAGATCAGCAGTGGGACGACGAAACGGCGCGCAGGGAATTTCGGGTCTGACAGGCCTATCGCGGTGAGGGTCCCGAGTATCGTCGCCAGGATGGTCGCTCCGAAGCCGATCAGCAGACTATTGCCGATAGCAGCCCGCCAGCGCGGCGTACCGAGCACGACTTCGTACCAGCGGGTCGAGAATCCGGCGAGCGGGAAGGTAAAGAACGATCCGCTGTTGAAGGAGAGGGGCACGGGTACGAAGATCGGCACGACCAGAAAGATGAGGACGAGAACGCACCAGAACCAGAGCGCGGCCACGCGAAGCCGTTCGCCGGTGGTCGGATATGGCGAAAGCAGCATGGCTTTACCCCATCTTGAAGAGATCGAGACCGAGATAACGGGTCATGGCTACATAGAGGCCGAGGGTCGAGGCGAGCAGGACGAAGCTGAGCGCCGCCGCCATCTCCCAATTCAGTTCCGCGTTGACGTAGTTGGCGATGAAGTTGCTGATCAACTGGTCGCTCGCCCCACCGATCAGGACCGGCGTGATGTAATAGCCGAGACACAAAATGAAGGTGAGCAGACAGCCGGCGAGAACGCCCGGAACGACCTGCGGGAGATAGACCCGACAGAAAGCGGTGAGTGGGCGGGCGCCGAGCGATTGCGCGGCGCGCATCAGCGATGGGGGGACCGAACGCATCACGCTGTAAATCGGGAGCAGCGTGAAGGGCAACTGGATATGCGTCATCGCGATGATCAGTCCCGCGCGGCTGTACATCAATTCGAGACGATCCGATGTCAGGCCGAGCCACAGCAGGAGATCGTTGAGGAGGCCATATTTCTGAAGCAGTACCGTCCAGGCAGCCGTTCGGACAAGGATCGACGTCCAGAACGGCAGCAGAACCAGAACGAGAACCACCGCGGCAGTTGCCGGACGGAGGTGGGTGATCAGGTAGGCGAGGGGAAAGCCGAGCGCCAAAGTGGCGAGGGTAACGAGCGTGGCGACCAGAAAGGTCCGACCAAATACGCGCAAGAAAACCGCCTGGCCGGAGGGAACCGTGCCAATCGTTCCTTCGTCCGTCCACCGCAAATCGAAGGCGCTGAGAAGGTAAAACGAGGTAAACCGATGCGTTCCCGCCCGGATCGCCGTCCAGCTTTTCGCTTCGCCGAGGAGCGGCGCTGACTTGATTATTGCCTCCTTGCTTGTCGCCTGATCCTGGCTTGCCAGCCGGGCGAGACGTAGCACCTGGCTGCGCGCGCCGGGCAGGCGGGTGTTGAGGCTCTTGGCGAACTCAGGGACCGCACCCGCTGCCTGCGCCTGCTTAAGGTCCGCTGCAAGAGCAAGGAACGCAGCGTCGTTCGGCACGCCCGCTCCGTTATCCGAACGCAGCGCATCGATGGTATGCGGCAACGCATTGGCGATCGTCGGCTCATAAACGGCTCGTGAGAGCAGTGCGACAATCGGCGCACCGAAGCTGAAGATCAACAGCAGCAGGAGCGGGGCAGCCAGCGCCAGCGGACGAAGGCTCTCGCTGTGCTCTCTTCCCCTGATTGCGGGCATTGCGATCGATGTCATCTTGCGCTCCTTGCATCCGCCATGAGCCGGGCGTCAGGCGATTGCCGCCTACTGGGCGAGCCACGCGTTGAAGCGTTTCACGAGGTCCTCGCCCTGGTCGCCCCAGAATTCGACGTCGCTCACCAGATAGGTCTTCATGTGATCCGGCGCGGTCGGGAGCTTCGGCAGAACTTCTTTGGGGACGAATGCAGTTGCGTCGGCCCGCACCGGGCCATAGGGGATGAAGCGGCCCAACTGCGCGCTCACCTCGGGCTCGGCGGCGTAGGCGAGATATTTGTAGGCCAGATCCTGGTTCTTGGCGCCCTTCGGGATCGCGATCATGTCGTACTCGACAATCTGGTTATTCCAAACGATCACGAATGGCCGCTGATCCTGGTCGATTGCGTTTTGAATGCGCCCGTTCCACGCGGTCGTCATGACGACTTCTTTCGAAGCCAGGAGTTGCGGCGGCTGTGCACCAGCCTCCCACCAAACGATGTCCTTCTTGATGCTGTCGAGCTTTTTGAAGGCGCGATCGACGCCGGCCGGGGTCGCCAGTACTTTATATACGTCGTCGATCGGCACGCCGTCGGCCATCAGCGCCCACTCGAGATTCTGCGCTGGCGCCTTGCGCATGGCGCGCTTGCCAGGAAACTTCCTCGTGTCGAAAATGTCGAGAACCGAAGTCGGGGCCTCCTTCAGCACCGTCGTGTCATAGGCAAGAACGTCGCCGTAAACGTCGATACCGACGCCGCAATCGAGTGCCGTGCCGGGGAGGAATTTCGACCGGTCGGCGATCTTTGAATAGTCGAGACGGATCAGGACCCCTGCGTCGCAGCCCTGAAGAACCGTCGAAGTTTCGACGGTCACGAGATCAATAGGGACATTGCCGGTCTCGACCATTGCTTTGATCTTGCCAAGCTCGCCCGTGTATTCCTGCTCGTTGAGTTTGATGTTGGCTTTCTTGGCGAAGGGCTCGAACCAAGCTTGACGCAGCGCGGTCTGCCAGGCGCCCCCTGTCGCCATGACCGTAAGCTCCTCAGCGTTCGCGGGCTGCCATTGCGAAACGATCGCCGCGCTCGCCAAGGCTAAGGCCGTTCTGCACACTCGTGTCATGGGTATCTCCCTGAGCTTACTAAACTGCATTGGCGGACGCGCCGGTCGGAAAGGCCCGGCATTCCGAGGCAGGCCAGCAAAGATCGATCGTGTCGCCTGTTGCGAGCGCCGCCTCCGCGTCGATCTTCACCGTCAAAACCTGTCCGCTCGGCAGGCGCGCGAGCAGGCGCTGATGGTCGCCGTGGTAGATGCGGCCGTCGACCTTGGCCCGGAAATGATTCTCCGCTCCTCCCGTAGTAGCGGACAATCCGATGCGCTCCGGGCGAATCGCGAGATGCACCGGTGCGCCGGGGCGGATGTCGCCGATGGATCGTGCGGTCGCTCGCAATCCCGTCGGGAGCGCAACGAGGCACTGACCGTTGCTGACGCGTTCGGCAACGCCCTCGAGCGCATTGTTCTCGCCGATGAAGCTGGCCACGAACGCGGTCGCCGGCTCCTTGTACAGTTGATCGGGCGTGCCGATCTGAACGATGGCTCCGCTTTCGAATATCGCGACGCGATCCGACATCGTCAACGCTTCGCTCTGATCGTGGGTCACGTAGACAATCGTGACGCCGAGCATTTCGTGAATTTGCTTCAGCTCGATCTGCATGTGCTCGCGTAGCTTCTTGTCGAGAGCGCCGAGTGGTTCGTCCATCAGGACGAGCGCCGGCTGGAATACGAGTGCGCGAGCCAGCGCGACGCGCTGCTGCTGTCCTCCCGACAGCTGAGTGGGTTTGCGATCCTTGAATTGCCCCAGGCGCACCATCTCCAGCGCGCGCATGACCCGGGAGGCGATTTCCTGCTTGGGCATTTTCCTGACGGAAAGGGGAAAAGCGACGTTGTCGGCTACGCTCATGTGGGGAAACAGGGCGTAGTTCTGGAACACCATGCCGATGTTGCGCTCATAGGGCGGCAGGCGGTCGACCGACTTCCCGTCCAAGGTGATGACGCCTTGGGTTGGCCGTTCAAATCCCGCCAACATGTTCAGCGTGGTCGTCTTGCCCGAGCCAGACGGGCCGAGCAGCGTCAGGAACTCGCCGCGACCGATGGACAAGTTCAGACTACGGACTGCGCGAAACGTACCGTAGGACTTCTCGACGTCGACGAACTCGACGAATCTGGCGTCCGCTTGCCCCCCAATTGCAGGTGCGCCCGCAACCTTTGCCGCCATCGTCATGACCGTTCCCCGTGCTTCGGCCCCTTTGCGAGAGATCGCGTCGAGGCGCTGCTGTTCGCGGTGCTTGTCAAGTTGTAATGCCATACAACTTGGATTTGGGTGACGATATATTCGACGGATCGTGCGGTCAACTCCAATTATACGTCATACAATGCGACCAAATTCGCTCTTTTTGCTCAGATTCGGTGCATACAAGATTATTTGTATGGCGCCGGGCCGTGTGATAAGAAAACGCGGGCAAACGAGGACTCCGGGACGCCGGAAAAGGAATGCTTGAGAATCTGGAACTGCCGGCCGGCGATCAACCGCTCTATCAACGTCTGGCGGATGCCATCGGCGCGCGCATCGCCAGCGGCGAACTGGCGAGCGGCGACAAGCTGCCCCCGTATCGTGAAATCGCGCGTGCGCTCGGCATCAATGTCACGACCGTGACGCGCGCCTTCTCGGCCTTGCAGCAGCGTGGGCTCGTCGAAGCTCGTCCCGGCCGCGGGACGCTCATCGCTTCGCGCGACGCGGAGGAGGGTGGTTTCAAATCCGCTCCCAGCGATGAGGCGGGCCTGATCGATCTGTCGGTCAACCGACCCGCCACCTCCGCCTATCTGGATACGCTGACGACAATGCTGCCGCGCCTCGCAAGGGACCGCCGGTACGGCTCGTTGCAGGACTATCATCCGCCGGAGGGGCCACTGTGGGCGCGCACCGCGGTCGCCGAATGGCTGAATGGCGTGGCTGGTGATGGCGATGCCGGCCGCGTGCTTCTGACCGATGGCGCGCAGCACGGCCTCGCCTGCGTTCTGCGTGCCCTGACGCAGCGCGGCGATGTCGTATTGGCGGATTCGATCACCTATCAGGGCATCAGCGCCCTATGCCGATCGCTGGGCCTCGACTTGCGTGGTCTACCGCTTGATCGGGAGGGTATGCGGCCGGATGCTTTTGAAGCGGCTTGCGCGAGCTGGCGACCGCGCGCCGTTTTTCTCGTCCCCAGCCTGCACAACCCTACAACGGTGGTCTTGAGCGAGGAGCGCCGTCTTGCGCTCGCAGGCGTCGCGCGCCGGCACAATGTGCTGATCATCGAAGACGATGTCTATCGGCCGCTGCTTGATGGGGCCGCTGCCTCTTTTGCGGCGCTCGAGCCGGAGCTGACCGTCTACGTCAGTGGCCTTTCGAAGTGCGTCGCACCTGGTCTGCGTTTTGGATTGGTGGTCGCGCCACGTGCCGTTCTCGGCAATATAGCGGCCGCGCTGCGCATCGATTGCTGGAGCATCAGTCCGCTCACGGCGCTGATTGCGACGAATCTGCTGGAGGATGGCGGCGCAGCGAGAATTATCGAAGTTCAGCGCGAGGAGCTGCGGCGAAGGCAGGCCGTCTTGCGCGATGCGCTTGCGGAATACGATGTTCAGAGCCACGAGGCGTCGCCTCACGCGTGGCTGCATCTGCCCGAACCATGGCGGAGCGGTGCCTTCGCTCGGGCCTGCCGTCAGCGTGGCGTCGGCGTGCTGCCCGCAGACGCCTTTGCCGTCGGGCGCGAGACGCTGGTCCATGCCGTCCGGATCAATCTAGGAGCCGCGCCATCGCTCGGCGACCTGCGGCAGGCACTGGCGATCATCGCCGGCCTCTTGAATGACGGCCACCTTGAAATCTCCGGTGCGGTCTGAAGCGTCATGGCCGCCGCCTTGATCAAAACGGACATCGTTGTCGTGGGCGCCGGCATCGTCGGGCTTGCTGCGGCGTTTCGGCTGGCAGCGGCCGGCCGAGACGTTGTCGTCGTCGATCCCAACGATCCAGGTTCCGGCGCCTCCTACGGCAATGCCGGCGCCATCGCGCCTTACGGCTGTGCCCCGATCGGCAATCCCGACGTTCTGCGCAACTTGCCTCATCTACTCCTGGGTTCGGAAAGTCCGCTCGCCATCCGGCCGACCGCTCTTTTCTCGCTGCTTCCCTGGGTGTCGCGTTTCCTTTGGCAGTCCACTCCAAGGCGGGCGCGGTGCAATGCCCGGGCGCTGCAGAGCTTGCTTAGGGAGGCCGCGCAGACCTGGCACGATCTGGCTGACCAAGCCGATGTTTCGGATCTCATCCGCGATGAGGGCTGCCTCTACATCTATCGCGAAAAGCCGCCGCCGAAGAACAGCGATTGGGCGGCCCAATTGCGAGAAGAGTTGGGCGTCAAGCAGGAATGGCTCACCTCGGAAGATGTTGCGCGCTTAGAGCCTGCGCTTCCTCGCGTGGCGGCAGGCTTATTCTTCCCAGATGCCGCCCACATCGTCGATCCGCCCGAACTCACCCGGCGGCTCTCGGATGCTGCGCGATTCCATGGCGCTTCGTTTCAACGTGTCCGCGTGGAACGGATCGAGCCACAGGTCTCCGGCCGATTCAGGTTAGTTTGCCGCGATCTTGCGATCGAGGCGCGGAAGGTTGTTCTTGCGGCAGGTGCCTGGTCGCGAACCCTTGCGCGGCAAGTAGGAGATGAGGTCCTACTTGAAACAGAGCGCGGCTATCACCTCGAATTCGCTATGGACGCTTGCCCAATCAGGAGGCCCGTCAGCCCCATTGATCTTGGTTTCTATATTACGCCGATGGTCGGCCGGTTGCGGGTCGCCGGCACCGTTGAGCTCGGCGGCCTGAATGCGCCGTTAAACCCTAACCGAACCGCACTTCTCGAGCGCGGCGTGCGCAAATTATTTCCTGATTTGGGCCCGCCACAGGCGCAATGGTTGGGCTTCCGTCCCTCGCTGCCGGATTCATTGCCGATCATTGGGCCGAGCCGACGTCATCCGAACCTCATTCACGCGTTCGGCCACGGACATCTCGGCATGACCTTGGCTGGCGTGACGAGCCTCATCGTCGCTGGCCTCGTCGAGGGAGGAAATGGCGCGTGGGATCTGTCGCCATTCCGGGTGGATCGGTTCGGCTAAGGAACAAGACAGCCTGCTCACCGCCCGTCGCGAGAAACCAGCTCGGCGGCGCGGCCGAGAAGTCCCTTGACAATCCGCGTTCCGGCGAAATATTTTATACTTAAAATAATTTGCCCTAGGGTTTGACAGGGTTTGCAGCTCTCCCACGGCGCGGCGCGCGAAAGCGAGGGATCATGCGCATAGTCTGTATCGGCGGCGGACCGGCCGGGCTCTATCTGGGCCTTCTGATGAAGCGCCGTCACCCGGAGCACGTCGTCACCGTCGTCGAGCGCAACAAGCCCTACGATACGTTCGGCTGGGGCGTCGTGTTCTCCGACGCCATGATGCAGGCGATGCGGATCGCCGATCCCGAAAGCGCTACCGAGATCGAGGACGCCTTCAATCACTGGGACGACATCGAGCTCGTCTTCAAGGGGACGCGCCAGCGCACGACGGGCCATGGCTTCATCGGCATCGGGCGCAAGCACCTGCTCAACATCCTGCAGCGACGTTGCGAGGCGCTGGGCGTCGAGCTCGTCTTCGAGCGCGATGTGGAGTCCGATCTCGAATTCCCCGATGCTGACCTGATCATCGCCTCCGATGGCGTCAATTCCAGGATCCGTGCCCGCTACGCCGAACAGTTCCAGCCTGACATGGTGATCCGGCCGAACCGCTATATCTGGCTGGGCACCAAGAAGGCGTTCGATGCCTTCACGTTCGACTTTCGCCGGACCGAACACGGCTGGTTCCAGGCGCATATCTACAAGTTCGATAGTGAAACCTCGACCTTCATCGTTGAGACTACGGAAGAGGCCTACAGCGGCCATGGGCTTGGCGACCTTGACCAGCAGGGTTCGATCGAATTCTGCGAAAAGATCTTCGCCGAGACACTGGACGGTGCGGAGCTCTTGACCAACGCCCGGCATCTGCGCGGCTCGGCCTGGCTCAATTTCAGCCGCCTGATCTGCGGCAAATGGAGCGTGTTCAACGGCCGCTCCCATGTCGTGCTGATGGGCGATGCCGCGCACACCGCACATTTCGCGATCGGCTCGGGCACCAAGCTCGCGCTCGACGACGCCATCGAGCTCGCCAACCAGTTCGACCGCCATGGCCACAGTCGCGACAAGATCGAGACCGTGCTGGAAGCCTACGAGGAGGTGCGCCGTGTCGACGTTGCCCGCATCCAAAATGCGGCACGGAACGCCATGGAATGGTTCGAGGTAGTCGGGCGGCGCTATGCCGACACGCTCGAGCCGCCGCAGTTCTTCTATTCGATGCTGACGCGCTCGCAGCGCATCAGCCACGAGAACCTTCGTCTGCGCGATCGCACCTGGCTGGAAGGGTTTGAGCGCTGGTTTGCCGCGCGCTCGGGCATCGCCGTCAAGGACGGCGACCGGGTGCCGCCGCCGATGCTGACGCCGCACCGCGTGCGGGGGCTTGGCCTTGCGAACCGCATCATGGTCTCGCCAATGGCGATGTATTCGGCGCAGGATGGGCTCATCAACGACTTCCATATTGCCCATCTCGGCGCGCGCGCCATGGGCGGTGCTGGGCTGATCTTTGCCGAGATGACCTGCGTCTCGCCCGATGCGCGTATCACGCCGGGCTGTCTCGGCCTCTGGAATGACGCGCAAGCGGCGCAGTGGCGCCGCCTCGTCGACCTGATCCACAGCCTCGGACACGCCAAAGTCGGCATTCAGCTTGGTCATGCCGGACGGAAGGGATCGACGAGGCTCGCATGGGACGGCATCGATGAGCCGCTGGAATCGGGCAATTGGCCGCTGATCTCTGCGTCGTCGCTGCCCTACCTGCCCCACAGCCAGCTGCCGCGGGCGATGGATCGCCGCGACATGGACCGCGTGCGCGACGATTTCGTCGCGGCAACGCGTCGCGCGGCCGAAGCTGGCGTCGAGTGGCTCGAACTCCATTGCGCACACGGGTATCTGCTGTCGAGCTTCTTGTCGCCGCTGACCAACCGGCGGACCGACGAATACGGCGGCAGCCACGACAACCGTGCGCGTTTTCCGCTGGAGGTCTTCAGCGCGATGCGCGCCGTGTGGCCTTCCGATCGTCCCGCATCGGTGCGCCTGTCCTGCCACGACTGGACCGAAGGCGGCAACACGCCGGCCGATGCGGCGATCTTCTCTGCGCTGTTCAAGGAAGCGGGCGCAGACGTGATTGATTGTTCGTCGGGGCAGGTCTGGAAGGACGATCGGCCGATCTATGGACGCCTGTATCAGACGCCGTTCGCCGACCTGATCCGCAACGAGGTTGGTATTGAGACCATCGCGGTCGGTGCAATCTCCGAGGCCGATCACGCCAACTCGATCCTCGCCGCAGGCCGCGCCGATCTCTGCGCCATTGCGCGGCCGCACCTTGCCGATCCCGCCTGGACGCTGCACGAAGCCGCGCGCATCGGTATCACCGCCGTCACCTGGCCCAAGCAATATCTGTCCGCCAAGGGCCAATATGAAACCAATCTCGCCCGCGCCGCAGCAATGGCCGCGCAGGAGAACTCAAAATGAGCTCTGTTGCCAAGGTGATCAGGCGCGACTGGCTGGATTGGCCGTTCTTTGAGCCGCGCCATCATGCGGTCGGTGATGCGCTCGACGGCTTCGTGCGGTCGGGGGCCCTCGACAGGATCGACCACGACGATGTCGACGGCGCCTGCCGCAGGCTCGTGCGAGCTTTGGGAGAGGCGGGGTTGCTCGATTGCGCGGTCGCTACGCCTGATGGCGATGCGACGACGATCGATTCGCGCTCGATTTGCCTGTCGCGCGAGTCGCTCGCCTATGCTGACGGGCTCGCCGATTTCGCCTTCGCCATGCAGGGGCTCGGCTCCGGCGCGATCGCGCTCGGCGGCTCGGCGGAGCTGCGCAAGGCCGTGTTGCCAAAGGTTCGATCGGGCGAATGGCTGTCGGCCTTCGCACTGTCGGAGAAGGAAGCAGGGTCGGACGTTGCGGCGATGTCGTGCGCGGCGCGCGTCGATGGCGATGACTACGTCATCGACGGCGAGAAGACTTGGATATCGAACGGCGGCATCGCCGATGTCTACACGCTGTTCGCACGAACCGGAGAGGCGCCGGCCGCTCGCGGTATTTCGGCCTTCGTCGTCTTCCCCACCGATCCAGGCTTTGCCATTGCCGAGCGTATCGACGTCGTCGCTCCGCATCCGCTGGCGACGTTGCGCTTTACGAACTGCCGGATTCCGGCGAGCCGTCGGCTTGGCGCGCCTGGCGGCGGCTTCAAGCTCGCAATGCAAACGCTCGACATCTTCCGCGCCTCGGTCGCCGCCGCGGCCCTCGGTTTTGCGCGGCGCGCGCTCGATGAGTCGCTATCGCATGCGCAGAGCCGACACATGTTCGGTGCGACGCTCGGCGATCTCCAGCTGACCCAGGCCGCGCTGGGCGACATGGCGACCGACATCGACGCCGCAGCGCTCCTGACCTATCGCGCGGCCTGGCGCCGCGACGTTCAGAGGCGTCCAACCACGCGCGAGGCGGCGATGGCCAAGCTGACGGCGACCGAGACGGCCCAGCGCGTCATCGACCGCGCCGTGCAGATGTTCGGCGGACGCGGCGTACGCAAGGGCGAAATCGTCGAGAGCCTCTACCGCGAAATCCGCGCGCTGCGAATCTACGAGGGCGCGACCGAGGTCCAGAAACTGATCGTTGCGCGCGAGCTTTTGAAGCCGCGTTGAGGCGATCGGCGAAGAGGGCTCACGCGCTCGCGCGCGCGACGTCGTCGCCGAGGCGTTGGCGCTCCTCAGCAAGATAGCCCGAGACCGCATCTCTTCGCATCGGCTTTGCGAAATAGTAGCCCTGGATGTAATCGCAGCCGAGGCGACGTAAGCTTTCGAGCTGCGCGCGTGTCTCGACGCCTTCGACGACACAGGCGATCTCCATGTCTGCGCACAGACCCGTCAGCGACTTGATGATCTTGTGGCTCACGGGATTGTCGTTGACGTCGGCGGCGAAGCTGCGATCGATCTTGATCTTGTCGAGTGGCAGGCGGTGGACGTGGCTGAGCGAGGAATAGCCGGTGCCGAAATCGTCCAGCGAGATGCCGCAGCCCATCGCTTTCAGGGTGGCGATCGACTGCTGCGCCCGGACGAAATCGAAGGTGACCGCGGTCTCAGTGATCTCGAAATCGATCCGCTGTGGCAGAACGCCGCTCTTCTCGATCACTGCGATCAGCGGCAAAATGCCGTCGGATGAGCAGATGTCGTGGGCCGAGAGGTTGAACGACAGGCTGATATCGTCGGGCCAGGTCTTGGCCGCCGCGAGCGCGCGAACCAGCAGCGCCTGCGTCAGGCTGCGGATCAGACCGATGCGCTCGGCGGCGGGGATGAAGTCGGCCGGCGAGACGAGGCCTAGTCGCGGTGAGTGCCAGCGGGCCAACACCTCGAAGCCGGCAGTGCGCTCGCTCATGGCATCGACGATCGGCTGGAAGACGAGCTCCATCTCCGCGTCGAAGTCGGCCATGCGCAGCAGGTTCTCGATGACGCCGCGGCTGCGGATCTCCGCTTCCAGCTCGCTCGAGAAGATCACGGTGTGGCCGCGCGCGTGGCGCTTGGCGTGATAGAGCGCATAGTCGGCGCATTCGTAGAGGGCTTCGGCATCCGTTGCGGAGCGCGGATACAGCGCAAACCCGATTGAGCAGGAGAGTCCGGTGTGCGACGTGTCGAGCTGATAGGGCAGCTTGACGCGGTCGCCGATCCGCTCGCCGATCTCGGCGAGATCCTCGTCGCTGGGATCGCCGCTCACCACGAGACCAAACTCGTCGCCGCCGAGCCGCGCGAACTCGACCCGATGCGGGCCAAAAGCTTCGCAGACCTCGCGGATGCGCCGGCCTGCCTCGATCAGCACGCGGTCGCCGACGGTGTGGCCGTAATTGTCGTTGATCGGCTTGAAACCGTCGAGGTCGATGATCCCGACCGCGAGCCGGATCTGCCGGCGTTCGGCATCGCCGAAGGCGCTGGCGAGCTCGGCGAAGAAGCGGCGGCGGTTCGGCAGCTCCGTCAGGGAATCGAGATTGGCGAGGCGGAAGTTCTCG
The DNA here is from genome assembly GCF_053572325.1 of Bradyrhizobium sp. UFLA05-112. Taxonomy (NCBI): domain Bacteria; kingdom Pseudomonadati; phylum Pseudomonadota; class Alphaproteobacteria; order Hyphomicrobiales; family Nitrobacteraceae; genus Bradyrhizobium; species Bradyrhizobium sp. UFLA05-112. The sequence continues at coordinate 39,729 of NZ_JBANBK010000072.1, forward strand.
TCCGAGAGCGCCTGCGTCGCCGCCTGTTGCGCAAGCAGCGATTTGCGGGATGCGACGAGGTCGGCGAAGTCGCGGTAATAGATGAACAGCACTGTTATCAACGCGCCCGACACCAGGAGGTCGTTGACCGCTATCGCCATCAGCGTTGGTTCGCCCGTCGCGAAGTAGAAGATGACGTAGGGAATATCGACGAGCAGTGTGACGATCAGGGCGGCGGAGCGGAGGTGCATCAGCGAGAAGATGCAGCCGATCACGGTCACCGCCATGTAGAAGGCGACGTGGCTCTTGGCGAAGGGATCGCCGTATGGGTAGAGCGCGAAGGACCAGGCGGTGAATCCCACCGCGATCGGAACCGTGAGCCAGTTGGTGGCGCGCAGGTTGCTCAGGATGTCTGCATCGCTACGCACGAGATGGCGCTGGCGCAGCCACCAGAACGTCCGCAAGGCCGCGAACACGGTCAGCACCGCAGGCACCACCATCGTCAGCCAGACCGGGGCGAGCGGCACGTAGGTGTAGGCCACGGCGAGCGTGTTGGTGATCAGGATGAAGTAGAGCAGCGGAATTTGCTTGGAAAAGGCGTCAAACTGGGCCCGCGTCAGATCAGGATTGTCGGCGGGCACGCGAAACAGGCGCACCGCCGCCGCAAGGTGAGATCTCAAATCAGCAACAGGCATTGAGAAACGAGCCCCAGAGTCCGCGAAAGTGTCCCGTGAAAATCCTTTGAATCGCGGGCGATCGTGCACAGGAGGGGTAAAGGGCGGGTTAGGCGGGTTCCATGAAGGAACCTCACGGGGCCATGGGAAACCCCCGCATTTCTACTGGCGTTGTGCGCCGTTGAGACGGCGTTAGGGATAGTGGACGGAGCAGATAGCTGTTTCCGAGGCAAATTCAGCACCGTCACTGCCGTTACGCTCTGCTAACTATGTGCATCGCGGGACGAAATGCACGCGCGGTTTCGACGCGCGGGCGGGGTGCCTCACTGCAGGCTGCGCTTCCAGTAGCCGGTGCCGAGCCTGCCGGTGATGACGGCGGTGGCGTCGCGGACCTCATAGGAGCCGGCGTCGGCGTAACCCGAGAGACCTTTCAAGGCGTGCAGCGACCAGTGGCCGTTCATGGCGGCAATCGTGCCTTCATGCGCCGGCGCGGCGCGCCGGCCTTCGGCGTGGAACGTATAGGTGCCATCGCCCATGATGCGCCACGTCCAGCGCGACGTGCCGCGAGCATTCGGCACCATGATCTCCCAGGTGCCGACCAGCGCAGGGTCGATGGCTGATGCGACGGGCGCTGGTGTAGCCGCGGCCGATGGTGCGGCATTTGCCTGTTTCGTGGCCTCTTGCTCGGCCGCAGACGGCGCGCCCGCGAGATAGATCGCCCGGCGCGAGAGCGAGCCGTAGACGAAGGGCTGCTGCTCGTTGCGTGTTGCCTCCATGACGTCGTCGCGAACGTTGCGGAACATGAAGGTGATCTCGACTCCCAGCGTCTCGATGTTCCGCAACAGCGCCGCAGTGAACGGGCTGTTACGGCCGTCGCCGTCGAGCGCGGTCGTGCCGTCGCGCGCGGCATAGGCGACTAGCACGTTGCCGGCCGGCTCGATGCGGCCGAGGCCGCTGGTTGCTGCCGCGCGTAGCGCCAGCGAGCGCTGCATTTTCGCGGCGAAAGGATTGTTGCGGCAAGCATCGAGGACAACGAGGCCGAGGCTCGTGGTGCTCGACACCTGCAACATCACGCTGCGCAGGCTGATCGCCTCGTTCGCCGCGTCGGTGTCCTTCTTCAGTTCCGCATCGATTGGGATCAGCCAGTTCTCTCCGTTGATTTCCATGCCGTGGCCGGCGAAATACACCGCCGCCATGTCGGCGCCCGCCGCATCGCGGCCGAGAGCGATCAGGCCGCGCCGCATCTCGTCGAACGAACCGTTGGCGATGAGGGTGACCGTGAAGCCGAGACGCCTGAGCGCGGCTGCGACGTCGGCGGCATCGTTGGGTGGGTTGGGCAGCGCTGGTACGCTTTTGTAGCCGCCGTTGCCGATCACCAGCGCTACGCGCTTGCCGTCGGCCGCGGCCGGCGCGCGAGGGACGCCCGCGAGGCTAGCGGCAAGGACAAATCTGAGAAAAAGCCGGCGTCGGTTCATGATGTCCCCGATCGGAGGTCGTCATAATACGGAGACTGGGGCGGCGAGAGTAGCATTCGAAATCGATGTGAAGGGGAACCGAAACCGGATCGCAACAAGCGCGGTAACCATTCGTCCGATGGGTTAATCGAGGAGCGAAAAAAATAGTTCTAGATCATAATCATGATGGCTCAGATGCAGAAATAGAAAATAAGCTGTGGGAAAACACGGCAGGAAAGCAAGCCGAAAAGAACGGGAGGAAAGAATGGAGACCGTGCGCCGCCTGCGTGCAATGGCTTCGCTCTGCCGACAGAGCGCGGCGTATCGTCCTGACAGATGCTGGAAGCTGCTCGCTGAAGCGGAATACTGGGAGCATGCCGCAGATGCAGCCGTGCACGAGCATTTCAGGGAATGCACGGCCAGCTCGAACGAGCTGGTGCAGCCACAACAAGCTGCTAACGCCAATCAGGCACGAGAGGAAAAGATCGTGGCAGCGTGAATGCTGTCAGTGCGGATGGCTGGAGTTTCTCGCCCCATTTTTTTTAAGCCCACAGCAGACAATTCCCTTGGTATTGCGGCCTCAGCATACGTGCGCATCCACGGCTGGCGTCCAACACCATCGTCTGTATCTCGTTATGAACGCGGCGAAACGGCCGACTGTAGCAACGATACCGTCTGGAATCCGCTCTTGGGCATGCTGATCCGTCGCGGCTGACAAAGCACACGCGGGCGGTGCTTCCGCCCGCGCGCCGATGTGTGGTCGTCAGGTAATCGCGATCGGGCAGCCGTTGCTTCCCGTGGCGCCCTTGATGGGGGCCGGGGTGAAGCAATAGACGAACTGGTATTTCTTGTCGGCGATCAGCTCGTCGAAGATCAGGTTCTCGTGATTGTGGATGCCGTGCTTGGTTTGCAGCTCGGCATGCACCACGAAAGCGAGCGACTTGTCGGGATTGGGCACCACTTCGACCGCCCAGGTGTCGGCCGCGGTGAGCGCGAGGTCCTTTTCGATCACCCATCGCGCAGCGTCCAGCCCGATGCCCGGCTCGCCGCTGTTGAAGCGATCATTGTTCTTCATCCAGAGCGAGCCCCAGCCGGTGTGGAACATGATCGCATCGCCCGGCTTGATGTCGCTCTCCGACATGTTCTGCTTGGCGAGCGCCGCCTTGATGTCGGCCGAGGTGATCTCTTGGCCGGCATCCATCATTCCGCCCTTGAGCGCGACCATGTCGATGAGATGGGCGCGGGTGAACAGCGGCTTGAGCTTCTCGACGCCGAGCTTCTTGAGGCCATAAGCGTCGCTGATCTCTGCCGCGGTATGTCCGTTGTAAAATCGCATCTCGCTCTTGTCGCCGTCCTTGCCGAGTTGGATGCCGATGTGGCCGAGACCATCGAACTGCGTGCCGGTCTGGCCGATCTCGGTGGTCAGAAACTCGTCGTGATAGACCATCTTGTTGTCGCCGAACGGACCGCCGGTCGGACTGCCTGGAATACGCAGCGTGAATACGCGCGGACCGAACAACGGCATTCCGCCTTCATAGACGCGGCCGATCTTGTAGATCTTGCCGTCCTTGATCCATTTCACCGCGTCGAGAACTTTTTCCGCCGTGATGTGGTTCGAAGCCCCGGCCTCGTCATCCTTGCCCCATTTCGAGGGCCACCATGGCTTGTCTGTTCCCTTGGGCATGGAGGTGGGGGTCTGCGCCTGGGCTTCGCTGACCGGGGCGAGCGAGAACTTGCCGTGCATCGTGCCCGCGAGGGCTGCACTTGCGGCGCCGGCGATGCCTGCCGTGCGGAGCAAGGTCCGACGATCTGTCGTAGTCATGCCGCCTTGCTGTTCTTCGCCCTTGATTTCATTAGGCATTTTACTCTCCCAGGTTGTGGCCCAGAGAAGCTGGGCTCTAAATTGTTTTCGGCATGCTCCTCCTACGTTAAGTTGTTGTCCAGCGACAAAAATAAGACGGCAAGGTGAGGGGCATTGATGAGCCTGTTCGAGAGCGACAAATCCGCCGAGCGGCTTCCGGTGTCGTTGATCACCGGCTTTCTCGGCAGCGGCAAGACGACACTGCTCAATCATGTGCTGCGCCACGACGACGCGAAGGACAGCGCAGTCATCATCAACGAATACGGTGAAGTCAGCCTCGACCATCTCCTCGTCGAGCGCGTCGATGGCGAGGTCGCCGTGCTTGCGAGTGGCTGCATCTGCTGCACCGTCCGCAGCGACCTCGAGGCGACGCTGCGTGGGCTGCTGGTGCGGCGCGATCGCGGCGAGGTGCCGCCATTCCGCCGTATTCTCATCGAAACCACCGGTCTCGCCGATCCCGCGCCAATCGTTCAGCTCCTCCTGAACAATCCGCTGGTCTCGCATTTTCTCCGGCTCGATGCCGTCGTGACCACGGTGGATGCCGTCAACGCGCCGCGTCAGCTCGACCGTCAGTACGAGGCGGTGAAGCAGGTCGCGCTCGCCGACCGGCTGCTGATCACCAAGTCTGATCTTGCCGGCGACACCACCGCGCTGGAGGCGCGCCTGCGCCGACTCAATCCCAGTGCCGGAATCGAACGCGTGGCACAAGGCGACATCGATCCGGCGCGGCTGTTTGGCGCCGGTCTCATGGATCCCGAGAAGAAGACGGTCGATGTCGCACGCTGGCTCAACGAACAGGCCTTCGTGGCGCCTCGTCAGGCACAGCACGCGCACGACGACCATGACCACGACCACGGCCATCACCATCACGACGCATCGATCGCCAGCTTCGTGCTTGCCTTCGACGAACCACTCGACTGGATGGCGGTCTCGAACTGGCTTGCGCATTTGCGCTCAGGGCGAGGCGAGGACCTCCTGCGTGTCAAGGGTATTCTCAACCTCCGCGATGAGCCGACGCCGGTCGCAGTCCACGGCGTGCACCACGTTTTTCATCCGCCGGTGGCGCTCGCAAAATGGCCCGACGCTGACCGCCGTTCGCGCATCGTGTTCATCACTCGCAATATCGCGCGCGAGGAGGTGCTGGCGCTCTGGCAGGCCGTCCGCGCGGCAGCGTGAGCTCAGGCCGCTGCGCTGCCCCTCCGTCTCGATCGCAAATGCGCAGGAAGTCTTCGCTGCGGTTGATCTGCGTCAATCGCCAGCCGGCTCGTCATGGGAGGATGTCAACAAACCCAGTGGAGTTCGAACATGGACCGTGCAATCAGACTGGCGGAGCTGGCTGAAGCGGAGAAGCGCGTTGCGCTGGGCGAGCGCCATATCG
>NZ_JBANBK010000073.1:0-44450 GCF_053572325.1 Bradyrhizobium sp. UFLA05-112
GCGCGCGCCATCTTCACACTCCAACGGTCGGGACGAAGAGCTGGCCTGCAATCGAACAAAGAGCTGACCAACCACCTCGACACACCAACTCCCCATGTGAGCAATCCAGATTGTCACCGCGGAAAGACCCTGGATTGCTTCGCTGCGCTCGCAATGACGGGCTTGGGGCAAGTGCGCTCCACATTCTCGGCGTCATCGCCCGGCTCGACCGGGCGATCCAGTATTCCAGAGACGGTGACGAATACGGAGAGGCCGCGGCGTACTGGATTCCCCGCTTTCGCGGGGAATGACAGCTGAGCGTGCGGAAGCTCCGCCTGCAACTCTAAAACAAACTGCCCTGATCCACCGGCTTCGCCACGCGCTTTGGCGCCGGCTTCGCCTCGCGTGGTGCCGCCTTGGGCTGCGTGCGCGCCTCAGGCGCCGGCCGGTCCGCATCCGCGGTCGCGCCCACGCGTCCATCCGCGAACTCGATCTCGACGCGAGCACCCGGCCCGATCGCATCGGCGGCATGCACGGGATGTCCGGCCTCATCGCGCACCAGCGCAAAGCCGCGCGCGAGCACGCCGCGATAGGACAGCGCGGAGAGCAGTTTCCCGCTGTTCTCCACGCGCGCATCGAGCCGCTGCAACAGCGTCGTCAGTGCACGGCTTGCACGTTCGGACAGGCGGTGGGTGCGCTCGCGCTGCCGGGCGATCGCATTGCGCTGCGCCTGCGCGTTGGAGAGCTTGGAGGCGCGCAAGCGAACCTCGAGCCCGGCAAAGCGGTCGCGCCGCTGCCGGAGCAGCGAGCGCGCGGAGAGGCCGAGCCGTTCGCCGCACACCGTGAGCCGATGATCGGCCTGCGCGATCTGCCCGTGCAGCACCCGCAGCGTCAGGCGCGCACTGCTCGCGGCGAAACGGCGGAAATGCGCATGCGTATTGGCCTTGAGCCCGCGGGGCAGGGCGGCGCCCGCGGAATCCAGCCGCTGCCGCGGGATCGCCAGAAGATCACTCGCCGCCGGTAGGGCGCGTGCTGCGGCACGCAACTCATTGCGGCGGCTCTCCTGGCCGCGTTGCCAGCAGGCGCGGGTGCGGCGCGCGAGATCGGCGACCTCGACGAACAGATCGCTGCGCACCGGCACCGCCATCTCGGCTGCCGCCGTCGGCGTCGGTGCGCGCTTATCGGCGGCGAAATCGATCAGCGTGATGTCGGTCTCGTGGCCGACCGCCGAGATCAGCGGGATCATGCTCTCGGCGGCGGCGCGCACCACGATCTCCTCGTTGAACGACCAGAGATCCTCCAGCGAGCCGCCGCCGCGCGCGACGATCAGCACGTCGGGCCGCGGAATCTTGCCGCCTTCCGGCAGCGCGTTGAAGCCGCGGATCGCAGCCGCGATCTGCTCGGCCGAGCCTTCGCCCTGCACCTTCACCGGCCACACCAGCACGCGGCGGGGAAAGCGGTCCTCCAGGCGATGCAGGATGTCGCGGATGACGGCGCCGGTCGGCGATGTCACGACGCCGATCACCTCGGGCAGCCAGGGCAGCAGCTGCTTGCGCGCCTCGTCGAACAGGCCCTCGGCGGCAAGCTTCTTCTTGCGCTCCTCCATCAGCGCCATCAGCGCGCCGATGCCGGCCGGCTCCAGAGCCTCGATCACGATCTGGTATTTTGAGGAGCCCGGATAGGTGGTGAGCTTGCCGGTCGCAATGACCTCGAGCCCCTCCTGCGGCTTGAAGCGCATCCGGCCATGGACGCCCTTCCAGATCACAGCCTCGATCTTGGCGCTCTCGTCCTTGAGTGCGAAGTAGCAGTGCCCGGAGGAGTGCGCGCCGCGAAAACCGGAGATCTCGCCGCGGACGCGAACATGGCCATAGGTGTCCTCCACAGTCCGCTTCAGGGACAAAGAGAGCTCGGAGACGGTGAATTCGGGCGTGTTGAGCAAGGGTTCCGCTGGCGGCATCGGCAAACGATTCGGCATTTGGGGATCGAAACTCAAACTAGGGATTTTCGCCCGGAAGCGCCAATCGGAGACTTGATCGAAAGAGTACTCTGTAATATAGAGTTCTCTATTGGTGATAGAGCCAACGGGAGTTTGAGCCATGGCGATCCGGTTGCTGCGAGGTGCTTTGAGCCTGTTGAAGTGGGGCCTGTGTGGGGTTGGCGTCGTCGCGCTGCTGCTGACCGCGATGATCGCGAACCCCCTGGAGCGCCCGCCTGAAATGCGCTCAGTGTCGGACTCTGCCAAGGGTATTGACTGGTCCACGATGCCGGCACTTGAACGCTTCCAGGCTCGCGACGGCACCTGGCTGGGCTACCGGCATTACGTCCCGAAGGGGCAGGCGACCGGCCGCGGCGCGGTCTTCATTCACGGCTCCTCGGGCTCATCAGGCACGGTCAATCACGCGCTGACGGCGGCGCTTGCCGCGCGCGGGGTCGAGACCTGGGCGCTCGATATGCGCGGCCACGGTGGCTCGGGCACGCATGGCGATATCGGCCATGTCGGCCAGCTCGAGGACGATCTCGTCGATTTCGTCGCGCATGTCCGCAAGAGCGCGCCGGACTTGCCGCTGACCCTGATCGGCCATTCCGCCGGCGGCGGCTTCTCGCTGCGCGTCGCCGCGACGCCCATCATGCAGGACATGTTCGTGCGCACCGTGCTGCTCGCGCCTTATCTCGGTTACGACGCGCCGACCAACAAGCCGCATTCCGGTGGCTGGGCCAATGCCGACATCCCGCGCCTCTTCGGCCTCGCCGCACTCCGCAAGTTAGGCATCGATTGCTGTTCAGGGCTTCCGGTGCTCGCCTTCGCCGTGCCGCCGAATTACGAGAAGATCCTGGTCTCCACCTATTCTGACCGCCTCATGCGCAACTTCGCCACGCGCGGCTATCGCATCGACCTGCCCAATGTGACGCGCCCAATGACGATCTTCGGCGGCGCCGAGGACGAGATGATGATCTCGGACAATTATGCAGGCACCGTGCAGGCGATCAAGTCGTCCATCGACGTCAAGGTCCTCGAAGGCATCAACCACATGGGCATCGTCACCAATCCGAAGGCGGTCTCGGCGATCGCGGACGACGTGGCGACGCGTGGAGCGGGACAGTCATGATCGACAGCAAGCAGGCCTCCGAAGCGCTGGCCGAGATCGACGACATCGTCCAGCGCCTGCGGCAGTCACGGATCTACGATCTCGCCAGCCTGATGATGGTCCTCTGGGGTGGGCTTGTCTTCGCGGCGAACGTCGCAACCTACCTCTGGCCGCGTCAGGGCTATTACATCTGGTTCGCAGTCTATGTTTTCGGCATCGCCGGATCGTTTGCCGTCAGTGCCTCCAACCGCGCCAGGACAGGCGTCCGCAGCTTCGATGTCAGGACGTTCGTTGCCTTCCTGCTGCTCATCGCGTTCGGCTATTTTTGCGCGCTGGTGCTCGGGCACTTCACGCCACGCCAACAGGGCGCGTTCTGGACTATCTACTTTATGCTGTTCTACGCGCTGGCGGGCCTCTGGTTCGGCAACGCCTTCGTCGCGATCGGACTCGGTATCACCGCGCTGACGCTGATCGGCTATTTCTACATCGGCGAGGCCTTTCCGCTGTGGATGGCCTTCGTCAATGGTGGTGGCCTCATCCTCGGCGGCCTCTGGATGCGGCGGAGCTAGTGCCATGGCCGAGCTCGACGACATCATCCACCAGCCGCTGCGGCTCAAGATCATGGCGGCGCTGAACGCGCTGCCGGGGACGTCGGGTCTCGAATTCTCCCGGCTCAAGAAGCTGACCGGCGCCACCGACGGTAATTTGGGCGCGCATATCGAGACGCTGGCCAAGGCCGGCTACGTCTCGGTGGAGAAGGCGTTTGTCGGCAAAAAGCCGCAGACCACCGTCACCGCCACCGCTGCTGGCCGCGGCGCCTTCGCGCGGCATGTGGCGACGTTGCAGGAGATCATTGCGGGGAAGCAGGGCTAGCTGCGAGCCCTCTTCATCGTCATTTCGGGTTCGTCGCTTCGCGACGCCCCGGAATGACGGCGGTGTTGGAACGACCCCCTTGAGGCCAGCGCGGATTCGTGCGACCGACGCGGCCAGCACACCCCCGTTTTGAGACTTGCATGCACATTCTCCTGCTCGGTTCCGGCGGCCGCGAACATGCCCTCGCATGGAAGATCGCGGCGTCTCCTCTGGTCACCAAATTCTGGTGCGCACCGGGCAATGCCGGTATCGCGCGCGAGGCTGAATGCGTCGCGCTCGATATCGCCGACCATGCCGCCGTGATCAGCTTCTGCAAGACCAACGCTGTCGAGCTCGTCGTGGCTGGTCCGGAGACACCGCTCGCGGCTGGCATCGTCGATGACCTGACGACAGCCGGTATCAAGGCGTTCGGACCGAGCAAGGCGGCCGCCCAGCTCGAAAGCTCCAAGGGTTTCACCAAGGCGCTCTGCTCCGAGTTCGGCATTCCGACCGGCGCCTACAAGCGCTTCACCAATGCCAGGGAGGCGCTCGCCTACATTCATAGCCAGGGCGCGCCGATCGTGGTCAAGGCCGATGGCCTTGCCGCCGGCAAGGGCGTCGTGGTCGCCAAGACCATCCGCGAAGCCGAGGACGCCATCGCCATGATGTTCGACGGTGCCTTTGGCGAGGCCGGCACCGAGGTGGTGATCGAGGAATTCCTCCCGGGCCGCGAGATCAGCTTCTTTGCGCTGTGCGACGGCGAGACCGCCATTCCGCTCGCCTCTGCCCAGGACCACAAGCGCGTGTTCGACCACGACGTCGGCCCGAACACCGGTGGCATGGGCGCCTATTCGCCGACGCCGCTGGTCACGCCGGCGATCCACGACGCCATCATGGCCAAAATCATCCTGCCGACGGTCGCAGGCATGAAGCAGCGCGGCACACCGTTCCGCGGCGTGCTCTATGCAGGGATCATGCTGACGACCCAGGGCCCAAAGCTGTTCGAGTTCAATGTCCGCTTCGGCGATCCCGAGTGTCAGGTGCTGATGCTGCGCATGATGTCGGACCTCGTGCCGGCGCTGCTCGCCTCCTGCGACGGGCAACTCAGGAATTTTGATCTGCGCTGGTATCCGGAATCGGCGCTCACCGTCGTGATGGCGGCGAAGGGCTATCCCGGCGACTATCAGAAAGGCACGCGCATCGAGGGGCTCGACGAGGCCGCCAAGGTCGACACGGTCGAGATCTTCCATGCTGGCACGGTGGCGAAGGACGACGCGATCCTCGCCAATGGCGGCCGTGTGCTCAATGTCTGCGCGCTCGGCAAGACTGTCACCGAGGCGCAGGCGCGCGCCTACCAGGCGGTCGACCGCATCCGCTGGCCGGACGGCTTTTGCCGCCGTGACATCGGCTGGCAGGCAGTAGAGGCGGAGAAGGCCAAGATCTAACTGACGTTTTTCCGGAAAGCGCGCATCGGAAGCGCGCTTGCGGGCGATCGCCGTGCTACTTTGCATGGGGTTGTTTTCGACGTTTTGGGATGGGGGCACCGTGGCCGCTCGCTAAAGGTGGCCGGACAAGGCATTCGAGGGGATGGAACTCATGTCCGATTTCGCCGACCTCTACCCGGGCTTTGCCTCCGAATGGATCAACACCTCTTCGGGCCGCATCTTCGCCCGCGTCGGCGGCAAGGGGCCGCCGCTGCTGCTGCTGCACGGATTCTCCGAGACCCACGTGATGTGGCACCGCGTGGCGCCTGAGCTTGCCGACCGCTTCACGCTGATCATCGCCGACCTGCCGGGCTATGGCTGGTCGGACATGCCGGACAGCGATGCGCAGCATACGCCCTACAGCAAGCGCGCGATGGCGAAGAGCATGGTCGAGGCTATGGAGCAGCTCGGCCACGTGCATTTCGCGCTCGCCGGTCACGACCGCGGCGGGCGCGTGTCCTATCGCCTCGCGCTCGATCATCCCGGCCGGCTGTCGCGGCTCGCCGTGCTCGATATCCTGCCGACCTATGATTACTGGGAGCGGATGAACCGGCAGTATGCGCTGAAGATCTATCACTGGACCTTCCTGGCGCAGCCCGCACCGCTGCCGGAGACGCTGATTGCGAGCAATGGCGAGTTCTTCCTGCGCTTCAAGATGGCGAGCCAGACCAAATCGAAGACGCTGGACGCGATCGACAGGCGCGCGCTCGAGCATTATCTCGCCCCGTTCCGCGACCCCGCCCGCATCCATGCGATGTGCGAGGACTATCGCGCCGGCGCCTATTTCGACTACGAGCTCGACAAGGTGGATGTTGCGGCCGGCAAGAAGATCACGATCCCGATGCTCGCGCTCTGGGGCAACGCCGGTGTCGCCCAGGCCGCCGCCACGCCGCTCGACACCTGGAAGCAATGGGCGACGAATGTTCAGAGCATGCCGGTGGATTCCGGGCACTTTCTCACGGAGGAAAATCCCGACGTGACCGCGAAGGCGCTGCGCGAGTTTTTCTCGGCTTGACCCACACTGTCACCACAAATTCAACTGTCATCGCCCGGCTTGACCGGGCGATCCAGTACGCCGAGACGGCTGTAGTTCAATCGACAGGTCGCGGCGTACTGGATTCCCCGCTTTCGCGGGGAATGACGGCGGTGTGCGTGGCAAGTTACCGCCGCTCGCGAAAGAACTCGCGCAGGAGCCGCGCGGCCTCGCTCTCGCCGACCGCGGAGTAGACTTCGGGCGTGTGATGGCAGGTCGGGGCGGCGAAGAACCGCACCCCCGACTCGACCGCGCCGCCCTTGGGGTCGGCCGCGCCGTAATAGAGCCGCCTGACCCTTGCAAAGGAGATCGCGCCCGCACACATGGTGCAGGGTTCGAGCGTCACGTAGAGGTCGCAATCGACCAGCCGCTCGCTGCCGATCTTCCTGGCAGCTTCGCGCAGCGCGATGATCTCGGCATGGGCCGTGGGGTCATGATCGGTCAGCGTTCTGTTGGCGGCGGTCGCGATGACCTCGTAATTGCGCACCACGACGCATCCTATCGGAACTTCGCCCGATTTTCCGGCATTTTCGGCCGTTTTGAGCGCCAAATCCATGAAAGAAGGGGCTTTCATGCCTCGTATCATCGCCAGAAACCTGCTACTAGCTCCGCCTTCAGCAAGAGTGGATACCGATTTTGCCTGAGCATGCGGCTCCGAACGAGCGCGCATAATGCTCATCGCGCCACCCCCTAAGTGAGATTATTCATGCCTCGCGACAGCGACAAAGACAACGATTCCCGCGGCCGGCGTGAACGAGGCCCGTCCAAGGGCCGCACCGGCAAGCCGCGCGGCCCCGAGAAGAAGTTCGCCAAGCGCGGCTTTGCCGGCAAGGGCGATCGCGATGAGCGCCCGTCTCGCGGCGACCGCGACAGCCGCCCGTTCCGCCGCCGCGAGGATGGTGATGCACCGCGTCGCGACTATGGCGACCGGCCGCGCTTCAAGCGCGACGACCGCGGTCGCGAGGACCGCGGCGAGCGCAGCTTCAAGCCAAAGGGCGAACGCCCGTTCAAGTCAAATGGCGACCGCCCGTTCAAGCCGCGCGGGGACCGTCCGCAGTTCGCTTCTGACGAGCGCGCGCCGCGCGGCGAGCGGTCCGAGCGGCGGTTCGACGACAGGAAGTTTTCGCGCGGCGGCTCCGACCGGCCACGCAAGGACTTTGGCCGCGATCGTGACTTCGAAGGAAAGGAGCGCAAGCGCGACTTCGGCGATCGCAAGCGCAGCTTCGATGACCGGCCGCGGGATCGTGACGACCGCGGCGATTCGAAGCCGTGGCAGAAGCGCGACGGCGGGCCGCGCGGCGATCGTCCACGCAAGTCATTCGGCAAGGATTTTGGCGACCGTGATCGCGGCGACGAAAAGCCGTGGCGTCAGCGCGACGACCGGCGAGAGGGTGGCCGTGGCGAAGATCGTCCGCGTTTCCAGCGCTCGCGCGAGGAACGCTTTGGCGACGACCGTCCGAAGTTCGGCCGGCCGCGCGACAAGCGGCCGGAGGGCCGCATGGACTGGCAAGAGCATCCGCGCAGCGAAGGCCGCTTCCGCGATCGGCCGCGCCGCGACAATGAGGACGACAGTCAGATATTCACCAGGCGTCCCGCCTTCGGGGGCCGCGGCGCCTATCGCGAGCGCGATCGTGATTTCGATCGGCGGCCCCGTCGTGAGGAAGAACCCAAGCCCAAGAAGGCCGGCGAGCGCATCGCCAAGGTGCTGGCCCGCGCTGGCCTGGCCTCGCGGCGCGATGCCGAGGAAATGGTTACGCAGGGCCGCGTCACCGTCAACGGACGCGTCATCAACTCGCCGGCGCTCGACGTTACGCAGAATGACGTCGTTGCCGTCGACGGCAAGCCGTTGCCGCCGCGCGAGCGCACGCGGCTGTTCCTCTATCACAAGCCGCGCGGGCTGATGACGACGCATGACGACCCCGAGGGGCGTCCGACCGTGTTCGACAACCTGCCGGAAGGCCTGCCAAGGCTGATCAGCGTCGGCCGGCTCGACTTCAACACCGAAGGACTGTTGCTGCTCACCAACGATGGCGGCCTCGCGCGCACGCTGGAATTGCCCGACACCGGCTGGCTGCGCCGCTACCGCGTGCGCGCCCATGGCGAGATCACGCAGGCCCAGCTCGACGCCTTGAAGAACGGCATCGAGGTCGAGGGCGTCAAATACGGCCCGATCGACGCGACGCTCGAGCGCGATCAGGGCGCCAATGTCTGGCTGGTGTTCGCAATCCGCGAAGGCAAGAACCGCGAGGTCCGCAACGTCTGCGCCCATCTCGGGCTCGAGGTGAACCGGCTGATCCGCGTGTCCTATGGTCCGTTCCAGCTCGGCGAGATCCCCGAAGGCCAGGTCGACGAGATCAAGTCGCGCGTGCTGCGCGAGCAGCTTGGCGACAAGGTGATCGAGAGGTCGGGTGCGCAGTTCGACGTGCCCTCGAATTCCGCCTCTCGCGACGACGATGCTCCACGCGAGAAGAAGCCGACGAAGCGCGCCGTGATCAACGACCGCAAGGGCCGCCGTGTGCTGGTGCAGCGCACCGGCAGCGAGGAGGCACGCGAGCGCAACGAGATGGAAGCAGGCGGCTATGGCCCGCCGCGCCGTCCCAAGCGCGGCTATCACGGCAAGCGTGATCTCAGGCCGAAAGACGAGTAAATGCGCGTCGTCGGCGGACGATTGAAGGGGCGCAATCTCGCCTCGCCGTCCTCGCGCGACATCCGTCCCACGGCGGATCGTTTGCGCGAGTCCGTATTCAACATCCTCGTGCACGCCTACGACGATCCGATTGAAGGCGCGCGCGTGCTCGATCTTTTCGCCGGCACCGGCGCGCTCGGCATCGAGGCGGCCTCGCGCGGCGCGAAATTTACGCTGTTCGTCGACAACGGCGCTGAGGCGCGCGCGCTGCTGCGCAACAATGTCGAGGCGCTGGGCCTCGGCGGCGTGACGAAGGTCTATCGTCGCGACGCGACGGACCTTGGACCTGCGCATCCGGTCGAGCCGTTCTCGCTGGTGTTTCTCGATCCACCCTATGGCAAGGGGCTGGCTGAGAAGGCGATTGCCTCATTGCGTGATGGCGGCTGGCTGACGGCGGACGCTGTCCTCGTCGTTGAAGAAGCGAAGGCCGCGCAATTCGCCGCGCCTGAAGGCTTCGAGGAGCTCGAGCGGCGCGCTTACGATGACACGGAGTTCGTGTTTTTGAAGCGGCCATAGCTTCGCTGTCGTAGGGTGAACAAAGCGAAGCGTGCCCACCGCTTCTATCGCTATCATGGAAAGATGGTGGGCACGGCGCGCTGCGCCTTTGCCCACCCTACGACATCGGGATCACCTTCGCCCGAACAGCTTCTCGACATCGGCGAGCTTCAGCTCGACATATGTCGGCCGGCCGTGATTGCACTGGCCAGAGTTTGGTGTCTCCTCCATCTCGCGGAGCAATGCGTTCATTTCCTCTGGCTTGAGCCTGCGGCCGGCGCGCACCGAGCCGTGGCAGGCCATGGTGGCGGCGACGTGCATGAGGCGGCGCTCCAGCGGCAGCGCCTCGTCCCACTCGGCCATGTGCTCGGACAGATCACGCAACAGGCCACCTGCATCGGTCTTGCCGAGCAGCGACGGCGTCTCCCGCACCGCGACGGCGCCGGGGCCGAAGGATTCGATTGCGAGACCGAACGAACCCAGTTCGTCGCTGCGCGCAAGCAGCCGTTCCACCGTCGCCTCGTCCATCTCGACGATCTCGGGGATCAAGAGAATCTGCCGCTGCACGCCGTTCCTCGCCAGCGATGCCTTCAACCGTTCATAGACGATGCGCTCATGGGCAGCATGCTGGTCGACGATGATGAGGCCGTCGCGGGTCTGCGACACGATGTAGGTTTCGTGGATCTGCGTGCGCGCAGCGCCGAGCGGGCGATCAATGAGATCGCCGGCGGGCTGCGTCTCGATTCGCACATCGGCGGTCGGCGCGCCGACGTCGAAGGCGGCCTGCAGACGCTCCGCGAAAGCGGGCGCAGCGCTGCCCTCGAAGGACGGCAGCGGTGCCGTCGGAGCGGATGGCGACTGCCGCCAGTCCCAATTGCCGCGGCGCGGCGTGAACGCGGGGCGGAATGACGACAGCGCGCTGCCGCCGCTGTTGGCGGCGGTGCGTCGTCCCTCGCGCGCAAGACCTTCCTTCAATCCATGCACGATCAGCGCGCGCACGAGCCCGGCATTGCGGAAGCGCACTTCGGTCTTGGCCGGATGCACGTTGGCATCGACCTCGCGCGGCTCGAGCGTGACGAACAGCGCCAGCACCGGATGGCGGTCGCGCGGCAGATAGTCGGAATAGGCCGCGCGCACCACCCCTAAGATCAGCTTGTCGCGCACCGGGCGGCCGTTGACGAAGAGATATTGCCCGAGCGCATTCGCCTTTGTCAGCGTGGGGGCTGCCGCGTAACCTGCGACGACGACGCCGTCGCGTTCGGCATGAACCTCGATCGCGTGGCTGCGGAATTCCGCTCCCAAAATATCGCCAAGCCGCGTCAGCCGGCCGGCAGCGCCGGGCAGGGCAGCGGCCCAGGTGACCGGCGCGCGCTCCTCGCCTGCGAGCGTGAAGGCGACGTCGGGCCGCGCCATCGCCAGCCGCCGCACCACCTCGCGGATCGCCTCCGCCTCGGTGCGGTCGGTCTTCAGAAATTTCAGCCGCGCCGGCGTGGCATAGAAGAGATCGTTGACCTCGACGCGCGTGCCGTGTGCAAGCGCTGCCGGCATGATCTCGGACTTCTCGCCGCCTTCGACTGACAGCGCCCAGGCATGGGGCTCACTGGCGTGGCGCGTGGTGATGGAGAGCCGCGCAACCGAGCCGATCGAGGGCAGCGCCTCGCCGCGGAACCCGAGCGTGCGGATTTGCAGGAGGTCCTCGTCGTCGAGCTTCGAGGTGGCGTGGCGTTCGATTGCGAGCGACAAGTCCCTCGCCGTCATGCCGCTGCCGTCGTCGGTGATGCCGATCCGCCGCCGCCCGCCGCCATCGGTGAAGACGTCGATGCGGCTCGCGCCGGCATCGATCGCGTTCTCGACGAGCTCCTTGACCACGCTAGCCGGACGCTCGACCACCTCGCCGGCGGCGATGCGGTTGACGACTTGCTCTGGAAGCTGACGGACGGGCATGGGCTCGGACTTGGATTCGCTTGGACCGCTATCTTAAGCCGTGTTGCGTCAAAAGCATGTGTTGAGCAACGCCTATGTGGCGGGCTGGGGAAGAGGGCGGTCTATCACATTGAAGACATTGGACGTTCGAAAAAAATCGCGTGCCGGCAATGGGCCCGTCCCCTCCGTCGGTCCTGATTGTGAGCCGTGGAGTGCGGGTGTAGCATCGTGAAAAAACGGCAACAGGACGGGAGGACGCCATGTGCCATTTGTTCGCGCATCAGCCCCAACGCGACTATGAGTCCCAGACCCGCTCGCTCAGGATCGGCGGGCATTGCACCTCGATCCGGCTGGAAATGGCGTTCTGGGACACGCTGGAGGAGATCGCGGCCAAGGAGAGCATGAGCCTCGGCAAGTTCCTGACGACGCTCTACAACGAAGTCCTCGACCATCATGGCGAGGTCAACAATTTCGCCTCGCTGCTGCGCTGTTCCTGCCTGATCTACCGCTCCAAGAACGTCGTCCAGGTGCAGGAGTTCAAGGGTGCCGTCGCGCCTATTCTCGATGCGGCTGAATAGCTGCTCAGCGCGTCTGTCACCGCATTCTCGATGTCGTCGTGGCGCCAGGACCCATACCGCGCAATCCATCAGTGACGGGCGGTATGAGTCCCGAACGACGAGTATTGGACCTCAGATTTCCTTCTTCTGCATCGCGCCGGCGATGTAGTCCGCCTGGCGGATCGCGAGCGCGACGATGGTCAGCGTCGGGTTGCAGGCCGCGCCGCTGGTGAACTGGCTGCCGTCCGAGACGAACAGATTCTTGACGTCGTGGGTCTGACCGAACTTGTTGACCACGCCATCCCGCGGCTTCTCGCTCATCCGGTTGGTGCCGAGATTGTGGGTGCTCGGATAGGGCGGTGTCGGATAGGTCACGGTGGCGCCGACGGCGTCGTAGACCGCCGCACCCTGCTTATAGGCGTGGGCACGCATCGCGACATCGTTGGGATGATCGTCGAAATGCACACTTGCGACCGACATTCCGAACTTGTCCTTCACGGTCGGATCGAGCGTGATGCGGTTGGTCTCCTGCGGCATGTCCTCGCCGACCAGCCACATGCCGGCCATGCGCGGATAGCCGTCGAGCGCAGCGGTGAACGGCCGCCCCCAGGCGCCGGGATTGAGGAACGCCGCCATGAAGGGCAGGCCGATCGACAGCGTCTCCATCTCGTAGCCTCCGACGAAGCCGCGCTTCGGATTGTTGGCCGCCTCGTCGCGGATGATGCCGGCCATGGTCGTGCCGCGATACATGTGCACCGACTTCTCGAACACCGCATAGACGCTGCCCGTCATGTGGCGCATGTAATTGCGACCGACCTGTCCGCTCGAGTTGGCAAGGCCGTCCGTGAATGTGTTCGAGGCACTGTTGAGCAGCAGCCTCGGGCTTTCGATCGAATTGCCGGCGACCGCAACGATGCGGGCCTTCTGGCGCTGCATCGCGCCGGTCTCGTCGGCGTAGACGACGCCGGTCACCTTGCCGCTCGCATCATGCTCGATCTTGATCGCCATGCTGTTGGGCCGGACCTCGAGATTGCCGGTCGCCTCGCCCTTCGGGATCTCGGTGTAGAGCGTCGACCATTTCGCGCCGGACTTGCAGCCCTGGAAGCAGAAGCCGATCTGCTGGCACGATCCGCGGCCATCGCGTGGCTGGCTGTTGATCGCCATATTGCCGGTGTGCACGGTCTTGTAGCCGAGCTTCTTGGCGCCGGCCTCGAGCACCTTGAAATTGTTATTGCCGGGAAGTCCGGGAATGCCGTTGGTGCGGGTTACGCCCATCTTGTCCTCGGCCTTGGCGTACCACGGCTCCATCTCCGCGAGCGTGACCGGCCAGTCGAGCAGGTTCGCACCGGGAATGTTGCCGTAGGTGCTCTTCACCCTGAACTCGTGCTCGTCGAAGCGCAGCGACGCGCCGGCCCAGTGCACCGTGGAGCCGCCGACTGCCTTGACGATCCAGGCGGGAAGATTCGGGAAGTCCTTGGCGACGCGCCAGGTCCCCGACGTGGTGCGCGCGTCCGACCAGGCGAGCTGGGAAAAGCTGTCCCACTCGTCGTTGATGAAGTCCTGATTCTCGATGCGCGGACCGGCTTCGAGAATGACGACCTTGACGCCCTTCTGCGCGAGCTCGTTGCCCAGCGTGCCGCCTCCGGCACCGGAGCCGACGATCACCACAACGCCATTGTCGTTCAGATCGAATTTTGCCATATGCGTTTCTCCTGAACCGTTGGGGTGCGACTTAAGCTTTCGAGAGCCAGTCGATGTCGGCAAAGCCGCGGTTGATGTAGCCGCCGTGTTCGGCGGATGAGCCCTCGTAGCCGAACCGCGGCCAGACCTCTTTCTGGTTGTAGAGCGACACGATGAGATCGCCGCGCACCTTCTGGAAGAAGTCGCTCTGCTCGATCTCCTTCAGCAGCACCACGCGGTCGGCTTCCCAGGGCACCTCGGCATAGGGTGCCTTATGGCGGTCCCGCGCGTTCTGATCGAGCCTGGCGATGCCGTCGCTGATGAGGGCTTTGACCGCGGGATCCTTGGCCGCCTTGCCGTCCCACGGCTTGATTGCTGTGATGTAGTAGCTGTCGCCGAGAACGTCGTGCGGATAGATGTCGCGCGCAACCTTCAACAGCGTCTTCATCGTCGCCGGCTCCAGCGCGCTGGCGTCGTCGGCCCACGCGTTTTCGATGCTCACGCCGACGCTGGTCGCCGCGGCCACGACCGGAACGGCCGTTGCCGCGCCCTGAAGGAAGACGCGGCGACTATGCTTGCTTCGACGATCGACTTCTCTCATGGGATTCCTCCGTGATTTTGTGCTTTAATTAGTTGAAACGCCCGCCCCGTTGGATCACCTCGATCTTGTAGCCATCGGGATCACTGACGAAGAAGAAGCGCGCCAGCGTCTTGCCGTCATGCTTGAAGTCGCGCAGCGGTCCGGGTGCCAGCTTCTCGCGCTCGAAACGAGCGTGTTCGGCGTCGAGATCCTCGACCACCACGGCGAGATGTCCGTAGCCATCGCCGAGCGCGTACGGCTCCTCGCGATCGAAATTGACCGTCAGCTCGACCTCGAAAGGTGAGGATGGATGACGCAGATAGATCAGGGCGAAGTCCGGAAATTTCAGATGGTCGGCGATTTCGAGGCCGAAGGCGCGCTTGTAGAAGTCGAGCGAGCGTGCCTCGTCGATCACGCGGATCATGGAATGAACCGGCTTCGCCATCAGTTCAGCTCCTTCAGATAAGCGATGATGGCGGCGCGCGTCTCGGGCTTGGCCTGCCGATAGGCCATGACGACACCGGGAATGACGGCCTGCGGATTGGCCAGCCAGGCATCGAGCCGGGCCTCGTCCCACACAAAGTCCGCCTTCGCGAGCCCTTGCGAATAGTGAAACCCTTCAGCCTTGCCGGCCAGTCGTCCGACGATCTTGACCAGTGGCGGGCCTTGCCGCATTGGTTCCGACAGGTTCGTCGTGTGGCACACCGCGCATTGCTGCTTGAAGAGCGTTGCGCCATCCGGCGGCTTTGCAGCCGGCAACGGCATTTGCGCATCGGCGACCCGCACCATCAGCACCACTGCGGTGCACAACCCCACCACGACTGCGCGCATCGCCAAGAACCCGCCCATTCACATCAACGTCAGCGTGCGCAAACTCTAGGCGGCGCCAAGCATGCAGTGGTAGTAGCGGGCTGTTTCGTCGCAAGAGGACATGCTCGCGGTTTGCGTGTGTTCCGCGCTGCCGCATATGAGGAACACAATTCCGCGAAACCGCCCAGAAATCCCTAAACGATGACCACACGACGCGGATTGCATGACGGTTCGCGCCGTTCGAACTCTCTAGGCGATGAAATGGTCCGGCACATGCGAGCGGCGCGGGGAGCAGCCGAATCGTTCATCGCGAAAAATCCAGGAGAAATGGATGAAGTTGGTGAAGACCTCTGTGATCGCATGCGCTCTTTCGGCCCTCATTGCCGCGCCGGTTTTCGCGCAAGGTGCGTCATCCGGCGTCAAGACGGGCACCGTGCAAAGCAAACCTATGCAGGGCGCCGCGCCGGCCAGCGAGGACGAAGAACTCGGCGCACAGCAGGGAGCCGCGGGCGAGCAAACGGGCATGAAGTCGACCAAGGGAACGAAGGGCACGGTCGGCACCACGGGCAGCGCAGTGCGCAAGGGAACGGTCAACGATTCCGCTTCGGGCACTGCTGCCAGCGGCAAGCGCTACTAACGCCGGAACGACATGCAGCAAACCTCCGGTCGCTCTGCGCCCGGAGGTTTTTTGTCGCTCAATCGTCGAAGCGTCCGCCGCGGCCGGCCTTGATGTTGCTGCGGCGCTTCTTGCCATCGAGCCGGCGCTGCTTGGAGGCAAAGGTCGGCCGCGTCGCGCGCCGTGGCGTCGGCCGCACCATGGCTTCCTTGAGCATTTCGAGCAGGCGGTCGATCGCATCCTGGCGGTTGCGCTCCTGGGTGCGAAAACGCTGCGCCTGGATCACGATGACGCCGTCCTTGGTCATGCGCTGGCCGGCGAGGCGCGCAAGGCGCAGGGCAGCGTCCTCCGGCAAGGTCAGCTTGCGCGTGTCGAAGCGAAGCTGCGCCGAGGTCGCGACCTTGTTGACGTTCTGCCCGCCCGGGCCGGAGGCGCGCACGAAACCGATCTCGATGTCGTCTTCGTCGATGACGAGATCGCGGGAAATCCGCAGCATGGTGCACCATTCGTGATGCCTCGACCTATCGCGGGCACCCTCATTTGGCAATGCTGCATCATGGAAAATGCGAATGGCCGGGGCAAGCCCGGCCATTCCATGCGAAGATCGCAGGGTCAGTTCGACTTCGGCGCGGTCGCTGCGGCGGGCTGCGCGGCCGCCTGGGGCGCGCGGCCGACGATGACGGTCAGAAGACCCTGGCCCCACAGCCGCTTGGCGGCCCGCTTGGCATCATCCAGTGTCACGGCATCGACGATGGCATTGCGCTTCTCGATGTAGTCGATCGGCAGCTTGTCCTGCTGATATTGCAGCAGCGCCTGGGCGAGCTTGGAGGAGGTGTCGAGCGCCAGCATCTGCGAGCCCTTGAGGTAGGACTTGGCCTCGTCGAGCTCCTTCTGCGTCGGCCCCTCCTCGGCGATGCGGCGCACCTCCTTCTCGATGGCGTCAATGGTGTCGCCGGCGCGGTCGGCGCGCGTGCCGGTGTTGCCGATGAACACGGCCGAGTGCTCCATCCACAACAGCGATTCAAACACCGAATAGGCGAGCCCGCGCTTCTCGCGTACCTCGCGATAGAGCCGGGAGGACAATCCGCCGCCGCCCAGGATGTGGTTGACGACGTAGGCGGCCATGAAGTTCGGATCGCTGCGCTTCACGCCCGGGCCGCCGAAGGTGATCACGGTCTGCGGCACGTCGAGTGGCACGAAGGCGCGCTGCGGCGGCGCGGCTGGCTCGACGTCGGCGACCGGGGTGAGGTTCGCCTTGGCCGGCAGGCTGCCAAAGGTCTTGTCGAGCAGCTTGCCGAGCGTTGCCGGGTCGACGTCGCCGACGACGGCGACCTTCAGCGTGTCCCTGGCGAGGATGCGGCCGACATAGTCCTTCATGTCGGCAACCGTGATGGTCGGCACGCTCTCCAGCGTGCCGCTGGTCTGCCGCCCGTAGGGATGATCGCCGTAGGCGATCTCCAGGAACTTGCGGCTGGCGAGCGCGGTCGGATTGGTGGTGTCGCGGCGCAGGCCCGAGATGACCTGCGAACGGATGCGCTCGACGTCGGCGGTGTCGAAGTGCGGCGAGGTCAGCGCCATCCGCAACAGGTCGAAAGCCTCATCCTTGTTGTCGCGGAGCATGCGCAGGCTGCCGCGGAACGTGTCGCGGCTGGCGTTGAAGGAGAGCTCGATGGCGCGGCGGTCGAGCCGCTCGTGGAAGGTCTTGGAATCGAGATCGCCGGAGCCTTCGTCGAGGAGGTCGCCGACGAGGTTGGCGACGCCCGGCTTGTCCTTGGGGTCCTGCGACGCACCGCCAGCAAAGGAATACTCCATGGCGATCAGCGGCACCGTCGCGTCCTGCACGAACCAGGCTTCGATACCGCCTGGCGAGGTCAAGTGCTGGATCTTGGCCGCGGCCTGCGACGGCGAGATGGACGCCAAAGAGAGCGTCACCGAGGTGACGACGGAGAGCGCGATGCCACGAAGGAAGGGATAGGTCACGAACGCTTCTCCTCGCGCTTGGCGGTGGTGGTGTCCTTGATCAGGTAGCCGGTGACCGAGCGCTTCTTCTCGAGCCACTTTTGCGCGGCGGCGCGCACCTGTTCGGCGGTGACGGCGCGGATGCGATCCGGCCAGCTGCGGATGTCCTCGATGGACAGACCCGTGGTCAGCGCGCCGCCATACCAGCGCGCCAGCACCGCCTGATTGTCCTGGGCGTAGATCGCCTCGGCAATGAGCTGGGTCTTGACCCGCTCGAGATCCTCAGGCCGGATCGGGTTCTGCACGATGTCGGCGATCACGCCGTCGATCACCTGCTCGACCTCAGCGAAGCTGACGCCCTGTCTGGGCGAGGCCGAGATCGCGAACTGGCTCGGGTCGAGCGAGGTGCTCGAATAGCTGGCGCTGGCCGAGACCGCGAGCGGTTTGTCGACGACGAGCGCGCGGTAGAGGTAGGAGTTGCTGCCGCTGCCCATCAGTTGCGCAAGCACGTCGAGCGCAGCGCTCTCGCCGGCCGCCGCCGTGGTTGCCGACGGCACGAGGTAATAGCGGCGCACGCCGGGCTGCTCGACGCGCGGATCGGACAGCGTGACGGTGCGCGGGGCGGCCGGCTCCGGCTCCTGCGGACGGATGCGTTGTGCGGGGATCGCGGGCTGTGCCGGGATCGGGCCGAAATTGCGCTCGACCAGCGGGCGCACGTCGGCGACCTCGACGTCGCCGGCGATCACCAGGATCGCGTTGTTCGGCGCATAGAAGCGGCGGTAGAACGCCAGCGCATCCTCGCGATTGAGCTTCTCGATCTCCTGGTGCCAGCCGATCACTGGCCGGCCGTAGGGATGGTTGAGATAGAGCGCGGCCATGACCTGCTCGTTCAGCCGCGCCTCGGGACTGTTGGCAACACGCATGTTGTATTCCTCGAGCACGACGTCGCGCTCGGGCAGCACGTTCTCGTCCTTGAGCACGAGCCCGGTCATGCGATCGGCTTCGAACTCCATCATGGTCGGTAGCTGCTCGCGCGGAACGCGCTGATAGTAGTTGGTGTAGTCGACGGAGGTGGAGGCGTTCTCGTTGCCGCCGACGCGCAGCACGGTTTGAGAGAATTCGCCGACCGGATGTTTCTCCGTGCCCTTGAACATCAGGTGCTCGAGGAAATGGGCGAGCCCCGATTTGCCGGGCGTCTCGTCGGCCGAGCCGACCTTGTACCAGATCATCTCCGTGACCACGGGCGTGCGGTGGTCGGGAATCACCACGACCTGGAGGCCGTTGCCGAGCGTGAAGCTGCTGGGTGGTGCGGATGTTACCGTTGTCTGGGCAAATGCCCCGCCGGTTGAAAGAGCACAAGTCGAAAGCAACGCGGCGAGGAGGCAGGCAGCCGATCGGTATGAGGACATCACAATCCTTGTGAAAGC
Source organism: Bradyrhizobium sp. UFLA05-112 (assembly GCF_053572325.1). NCBI lineage: Bacteria > Pseudomonadati > Pseudomonadota > Alphaproteobacteria > Hyphomicrobiales > Nitrobacteraceae > Bradyrhizobium > Bradyrhizobium sp. UFLA05-112. Next base: position 19,168 of record NZ_JBANBK010000073.1, read on the forward strand.
CCGGACCCAAATGCCCGGGTGCAAAGCACGGCATGCTACACCGTGCGACCTAGCGCTTTGCGTCACGAAGCAGAGAACGCCGTCATCGTGAAGTTAAAGATAAGTCATGTGCCGCATCCGGCCTACACCGGACGATTGCGGCAGTTCCTCACGAGCACGAAAAGGCGGTAAGAGCGCTATTGCTCTTTTTCCTTGCCGCTTTGCACGTCGTAATACGTCTTCTTGGTTTTGTCCGGTCCCCCGGAACCATAGGCGTAATTCGGCGAGGGCGTCTGGTAACCGGCGGGCGGCTCGGTCAGGGATCCCCGCGGCGGCTCAGACTTGAATTCCGCGGTTTCGTTGCTGCTGCCCTTGAAGAGTTTGAACAGGCCGCCGGTGTAGCCGAGCTGGGCCGGACTCAGGGTCGGATTGTTCTGACTGGGCTGGCCCGGTTCGTTGCTGGTGGTACGGGTGGGGCCGTTCGTCTTGGCCGCATTCATCTCGGCTGGCGTCAGCGGTCGGGCGGCTTCCCACGGCTGCTGGAATTTGGTGCCGGATTTCTTTCTTGCGGCAGCAAGCTCCTTGCGGCGCTTTTCGTCGGGGTCCTTGGGCCAGTTCGGCGCGCTCGCATCGGCCGACGACGCTGGCGGCGGCAGGTCGAGCTTGGGCGGGACCACCAGCGGCGAACGCTCGCGGTATTCGATGCCGGGCTTCTCCAAGCTGCGGCCGCCCTGAGCGCCAAGGCCGGTCATCAGGTTGTCGATGAGCTTTTCCTCGAACGTCCGGTCGTCTTCCTCGTCGTCATCGCCGGCGCGGGCTGCGCCGGCCGTCATCACGAGACCAATGCCGAGTGCGACGGCAGTGAGCTTCAGCGAGCGCAACAGCCCGTGCCTCGGGCTTCGCATCATCCAACCTTTCGGCTCGCTTTCGCGCATCGCTGTACCTGTTCTGTTTCGTAATCGATCGCCGCGCGCAGCGCGGGCCTGCCCTCGCAAGCAAGGTTCCACCGTCCGGGCCCGTATCGGCCGGGATCAGGGCGCTTTTGCGGCGGGTACCCCCAGGAAGGAATCATACAATAGGGCCGCCACCCCAGCAACGATGGCCACGTCCGCGAGGTTAAACACGTACCAATTGTAGGTATTTCCGGCGATTTCGATGTGAAACAGCGCGAAATCGAACACTGCGCCATAGGCCAGACGATCGATGGCATTGCCGATGGCGCCGCCGATAATCAGCCCAAGTGCCACCGTTGCCAGTCGGGTCTGCGCGCGGGTCATCCACACCGCCAGCAGAACCACCGCGACGGCCTTGACTGCCATCAGCGCGATCTGCCCGGCCGCGGCTTCGGTCTGCAGCCAGCCATAGCTGATGCCCTTGTTCCAGGCCGGCATGAGGTCGAAGAACGACGTCAACCTCAGCCCGCCGCGGCGGTCGAGGTCGAACACGTCGAGCAGCCAGAGTTTCGAGGCCTGGTCCAGCACGAGCGAAATCACGGCGGACAGAATGCCGGCGCGGAGAGGGGTCATGGCAAAGCAGCCGCCACGTTCTCCGCCGTCGTCCTGGCGAAAGCCAGGACCCCCGCGCGAGCGCCTTGGGCTCGTCGCGATAACCCCGGGCGGCGGTTGGTGAAAAGACTAGGGGCCATCGACCTTGGTTCGCATCTGACAGCGGTGGTAATGGGTCCTGGCTCCAGTGCGCAATTGCGCACAAGGCCAGGACGACGGTGAGACCTAAACTAGATGCTTATCCCCAACGCCTTCCACTCGCGCAGGGCCTTGGCATCGCGCGGGGTGACGTCGGGATAGTCCGCGTCCTCGCCGACTGTCGGCAGGATCTTCCAGGAGCGGGCGCATTTGGTGCCGACCGCCTTCTCGACCACGACCGCAACGCCGGGAACGGCATCGAGACGGAACGCAGCCGTCGGCGCCTCGCCCTCGCGCACCTCGTAATTCGAGGTGATGCAGACCTCGGCGATATCGACGTCGAACAGCGTCATCTGCGTGTTTCGGTCAGCGATATAGATCACCGGTGATGCTTCGAGCGACGAGCCGATATTCTTGGCCGCGCGCTCGAGCTCCAGCGCGCCGGTGACGACGCGGCGCACGTTGCGGATGGTCTCCCACTTCGCGGCGAGCTCGTCGTCGCGGAAGTTTTCGAGACCTTCGGGGAACAGCGTCAGATGCACCGAGGGCTCGGCGTCCGGCCGGTACATGCGCCATGCCTCCTCGGCGGTGAAGCTCAGGACCGGCGCCAGCCATTTCAGGATCGCGTTGCAGAGCGTATCGATCGTGGTCAGCGCCGCCTTGCGCGTGAGCGATGAGGGTGGATCGCAATAGAGCGTATCCTTGCGGATGTCGAAATAGAACGCCGACAGCTCGCTGTTCAGGAACGCCGACAGCGTCGCGACCACACTCTTGAAGTCGAAGGCTTCATAGGCCTTGCGGATCACATCAGCGCGGACCGCGAGCTCGTGCAGCATCAGCCGCTCGAGCTCGGGCATATCGGCCGGCGCGACCGCGTCGGCTGGCTTGTAGTGATGCAGCGTGCCGAGCATCCAGCGGATGGTATTGCGCAGCTTGCGGTAGGTTTCGACCGTGTTCTTGAGGATCTCCGGACCGATGCGCTGGTCGTCGGTGTAGTCGCAGGACGCTACCCAGAGCCGGAGGATGTCGGCGCCGGACTCCTTGATGACGGCCTGCGGCTCGATCGTGTTGCCGAGTGACTTCGACATCTTGCGGCCGTCCTCGGCCTGGGTGAAGCCGTGAGTCAGCACGATATCGTAGGGCGCGCGTCCGCGGGTGCCGCAGCTCTCGAGCAGCGAGGAGTGGAACCAGCCGCGATGCTGGTCCGAGCCCTCGAGATACATCACCGTGTCCGTGCCGCCGTCGACCTTGCGCGTGATGCCGGCAAGGCCCGGGAAGTGCACGGGATCTTCCAGCACGAAGGCATGCGTCGAGCCTGAATCGAACCAGACATCGAGGATGTCGTCGACCTTCTTCCAGTCCTCATTGGCACGGCTCCCGAGGAAACGCTCGCGGGCGCCGTCCATGTACCACGCATCCGCGCCTTCCTTCTCGAAGGCGTCGCCGATGCGCGTGTTGACGGCCTCGTCCTGAAGAATCTCGGCCGAGCCGTCTCCCTTCTCGCGGACGAACACCGCGATCGGCACGCCCCAGGCGCGCTGGCGCGAGATCACCCAGTCGGGGCGCGCCTCGATCATGCCGTTGATGCGGTTCTCGCCCGACGGCGGCACCCATTGCGTCACCGAGATCGCGTGCAGCGCGCGGGCGCGCAGCGTGTCGCCGGACTTCGCGTTGCCGCCGGTCGCGATGTCCTTATCCATCGCGATGAACCATTGCGGCGTGTTGCGGAAGATCACCGGCTTCTTGGAGCGCCAGGAATGCGGATATTGATGCTTGAGCCGGCCGCGCGCGAGCAGCTTGCCGGCGTCAACCAGCGCCTTGATCACGGCGTCGTTGGCGTCACCCTTCTCGCCCTTGTCGTTGATGACGCGCTTGCCGGTAAAGCCCGGCGCATGGTCGGTGTAGGCGCCGTTCTCGTCGACGGTGTAGGGGATCGCGGTCGGGATGCCGCGCGCATCCAGCTCGCGCGTGTTCGCCGTCCAGACGTCAAAGTCCTCGCGGCCGTGGCTCGGCGCCGTGTGCACGAAGCCGGTGCCGGTGTCGTCGGTGACGTGATCGCCGGGCAAGAGCGGCACGGTGAATTCGTAGCCGCCGCCAAGCCCCTTCAACGGGTGGGCGCACTCGATCGCGTCCATCGTGTCGCCAGGGATGTCGCGGACTTTCTTGAAGGCGGTCACGCGCGCCTGCTTGAACACTTCATCCGCGAGTGCGTCCCCAAGGATCAGGTGGTCGCCAGTCTTGGCCCAATTGCCGGCGGGCGCGTCCGTGACCTCAAAGAGGCCGTAGGCGATCTTCGGCGAGAACGAGATGGCGCGGTTGCCGGGCAACGTCCAGGGCGTGGTGGTCCAGATCACGACGCTTGCGGAGGCGAGCGCGCCATGCGCGGGCGAGGCGACCGGGAATTTCACCCACACCATGTCCGAGGTGTAGTCCTCATACTCGACCTCGGCCTCCGCAAGCGCGGTCTTCTCGACCACACTCCACATCACCGGCTTGGAGCCGCGATAGAGCGTGCCGTTGGCGGCGAACTTCATCAATTCACGCGCGATCTGGGCTTCCGCCGGATAGCTCATGGTGGCGTAGGGGTGGGCCCAGTCGCCGATCACGCCGAGACGCTTGAATTCTTCGCGCTGCACGTTGAGCCAGTGCGTCGCATAGGCGCGGCATTCTTTGCGGAAGTCGACCATCGCCGCCGAGTCGCGAAAATCGGGCTTCTGCTTGCCCTTCTTGCGATAATGCTCCTCCTCGACCTTCCACTCGATCGGCAGGCCGTGGCAGTCCCAGCCGGGCACGTAGTTGGAATCGAACCCGAGCATCTGCTCGCTCTTGGTGACGAGATCCTTGAGGATCTTGTTCAGCGCCGTGCCGATGTGGATGTTGCCGTTGGCATAGGGCGGGCCGTCATGCAGCACGAACTTGTCGCGGCCCTTCGCGGTCTCGCGCAGCTTCTCGTAGAGGCCGATCTCGTACCAGCGCTTGAGGATCTCCGGCTCGCGCTGCGGCAGGCCGGCGCGCATCGGGAATTCCGTCTGCGGCAGGAACAGGGTTTTTGAATAGTCTTTGGCTTCGGACTTTTGCGGCTTTTCGGACATGAATGATCTGGCTCGGAAGGGCGCGGAGGAATGCGATCACGATCGCGGGGTGAAACGACGAAATCCCGGTCTTGCGCCGAGCCAAAGCTCAGACGGAAGCCGGGCCGCTAATCCCTATGATGCGCCGCGCAAACATGGGCTCTCCATAGCAGCCGGGCGGCCAAATCGCAAAGGGCCGGGATGGGCCCCGTTTTGGGGCCTCAGTCGATGCTTCCCAGCTCCGGGAAGGCGTCGGGGGCGGCCGCCAGCAGGGCCCTCGCGCGGGCAGAGTCCTCGTCCATCTGGCGGATCAGTGGCTCGATTCCGTCGAACTTCAGTTCCTCGCGAATGAAGCCGACGAACGCGCAATCGAGCTCTTGCCCGTAGAGGTCGCCCTTGAAGTCGAACAGGAAGATTTCCAGCAGCGGCGCGCCATTATCGAATGTCGGACGCCGGCCGAAGCTTGCGACCCCCTCCAGCCGCTCGGCCCCGCGACCGACCCGGACCGCGTAGATGCCGTGCTTGAGGGCGCAATTGGCGTCGAGGCGGATATTGGCGGTGGGATAGCCGAGGTCGCGGCCGCGCTTCTCGCCGTGGATGACCTTGCCGGTCACGAACCAGGGCGCGCCCAGCATGGTCGTGGCCTCAATGAGCTGGCCTTCGGCGAGCGCGGTGCGGATCGCGCTGGAGGAGACCGGCCGCTCGTCGATATCGACATGCGGCTGGACGTCGACCTCGATACCGAGCCGGGGCGCCTCATTGACCAGCAGGCTCGGCGAGCCGACCCGGCCCTTGCCGAAATGAAAGTCGTAGCCGACCGCGATCCCGCTGACCCCGAGCCGCCCGATCAGGTCATGGTGAATGAAATCCTGTGCTGATGTCCCGGCGCGGGTCTTGTCGAAGGTCATGACCACGGCCCCGGCAAGCCCGGTGCCGGCCAGGAGCCGCAGCTTGGCTCGCTCATCCGTGAGGCGGAATTGCGGGGTATTGGGGCTGAAAAACCGTCGCGGATGCGGCTCGAACGTCAGCGCCAATGCCGGCCGGTTGTGCGTCCGGCCCATCTCCAGCGCAGCCGCAATCACCGCCCGATGGCCGAGATGAACGCCGTCGAAATTGCCCATGGCGACCACGGCCCCCCTTGGAATTGCATGAACCGGCGTGGAATCGCGGATAACAGTAAAATGCGGAGCCATCAGGGGAATTCTCTGGGGCAGGCGGATCGGCCCGGGACCGTGACGTGACGCGCCAGGCGAAGTCAAGCGGGGGATGCGGCCGCATTGCACGACATTTCGGGGCTCTCCGGCGATAGCCGATTAACGCGCTGTTTAACGCCTTGGTGCTAGTCCTTTGACATGGAACTGTGGGGCGTCGGGCCTGGCAGTTCGATCGTTAATATTTTCCTGTTGCGTTTGGGGGAGTCGAGATGGCGGTTGATTTGTCGATGCCGGTTCTGGTGGTGGATGACTACAGCACCATGATCCGCATCATTCGGAATCTGCTGAAGCAGCTTGGCTTCGAGAATATCGACGACGCCAGCGACGGCTCGGCGGCGCTGAACAAGATGCGCGGCAAGAAGTACGGGCTCGTGATTTCCGACTGGAACATGGAGCCGATGACGGGCTACGACCTCCTGCGCGAAGTGCGGGCCGATCCCAACCTCGCCACCACGCCTTTCATCATGATCACGGCGGAATCCAAGACCGAGAACGTGATCGCGGCCAAGAAGGCCGGCGTGAACAACTATATCGTCAAGCCGTTCAACGCGGCGACGCTGAAGACCAAGATCGAAGCGGTCTTCCCGGACATGGCCAGCGCGTAGGGCGCGCTACGAACTATCAGGTGAATTCGCAGGCCCGGGCTCGCCCGGGCCTTTGCTTTGGGCACCGTCATTCCGGGGCGATGCGTAGCATCGAGCCCGGAATCTCGAGATTCCGGGTTCGCCCTTCAGGCGCCCCGGAATGACGGTCATGCATTTACCACTTCAATTCGCGCATCAGCGCCTTCGGCGGATGGCCAAACAGCTCCAGCACCGATGCCGGATCGAGCTGGTCGAGGCCCTCGAACTCCTCGGAATGGATACCGCGGGTGACGAACAGGCAGTCGATGCCGAACTCGCGCGCGCCCGTCAAGTCGGTGCGCACGGAATCGCCGATCGCCAAGACCTTCTTGCGATCGATCTGGTGGCCCTGGCGCTCGCCGGCGAGCGCCATCGCGCGCTCGTAGATCGGCCGGTGCGGCTTGCCGTAGAAGATCACCTCGCCGCCGAGTTCGCGGTAGAGCTCGGCGATGGCGCCGGCGCAATAGATCAGCCGGTCGCCGCGCTCGACGACAATATCGGGGTTGGCGCAGACCAGCACGAGCTTGCGCTCGCGCGCCTTCAGCATCATGCCCCGATAATCCTCCGCCGACTCGGTCTCGTCATCATAGAGGCCGGTGCAGACGATGTAGTCGGCGTCCTCCAGTGGCGCGAGCACCGCGTCGAGCCCGCGATGGATCGAGCTGTCGCGCTCGGGGCCAAGCCAGAACAATTTTCGACCGGGATGATCGGCGACATAGAGCCGCGTCAGATCGCCCGAGGAGACGATGGCGTCATAGGTCTCGTCGGCAACGCCGAGCTTGCGCAACTGTCGCTGCACCGAATCCGCTGGTCGAGGCGCGTTGGTGATCAGGACGACCGTACCGCCCTGCTGCCGGAAATTGTGCAGCGCCTCGCAGGCTTCGGGAAAGGACTCGAGCCCATTATGGACCACGCCCCAGATGTCGCTGAGGACGACGTCAACGCCCACGACGAGCTCGCGAAGGCTCTCGACGAAATGCAGCGTGGTCATGACGCGGACGGCCGGTCAGATGCGGCGCGCGAGCGCGGCATTACCGGTGATGCGCTGTGACGGCGGCACGGAAGCCGGTTCGCCTGAGCTGGACAGGGCGGAGCCATTGGATACCTGTTGCTGCGCCTGGTCCGGCGCGGCTCCGGCGGTAGCAGATGCACCTTCCGGCCGCAATGGCCGGGGCGGCGCGAACAGGAAACCCTGGCCGAACCGCACATCATAGTCGAGCAAGTCAACCACCGCGCGCTCGCCCTCGATCCGCTCGGCGATGAGGTCGATGCCGAAGCGGCCGAGCAGGTCGGAGAGGTCGGACGGATGGATGTCCGAGGTCGAGGCCTGCTTGGGATCGAGCAGCAGCGCGGCCGGCACCTTGATGAAGCGCACGCCGCGGTCGGCGAGCTCGCGCGGCTCGATGCGCAGGTCAGTAACGTGGTCGATCGAGAAGCGGAAGCCGCGCTGGGCGAGCGCTGCCAGGTTCTCGGTCTCGGCGGGGCCGAGGTTGCGGAACGTCGACTGCTTGAACTCGAGCACCAGCGAGGGCGCGAGCGTCCGGTTGGCTTCGAGGAAGTCGAGGCATTGCGCAAAGGTGGTGGAATTGCCGAGCGTGGAGGCGGCGACGTTGCAGAACACGCCGACGTCCTTGTTGCGCACCATCAGCCGGCGCAGCACCTGCACACAGCGCAGCATCACCATGTTGTCGATGCGCCCGATGAGCCCCGAGGCTTCCGCGATGCTGATGAACTCCTCGGCGGCGATGAGCTGGTCGCGCTCGTCGCGCACCCGCGTCACCGCCTCGTAGAAGCGGACCTTGCGCTGCGGCAGCGTCACCATCGGCTGGAGGAAAATGTCGATGCGGTTCTCGTCGATCGCGCTGCGCAGCGTCGCGAGCAGTTGCGTCTGGTTGCGGGCGGTGGCGGGCGCGACGGGCGCGCTCGGCGGTGCCGGTGGAACCGGCCGCGGCGCGGCTGGCCGAGGTTCGGGAGCAGCCAACAACTCATGCGCGGCAGTTTCGGTTTCCGGCTGCGTGGCGGAAGCGGGCAAGGCCGTCGCCAGCAGGTCCTCATGCGTCGCCACGGTGGCGGCAAGCTGCTTGACCAGGCCGCCGAGCTCGCTGATCTCGCCGACCACCGACTGGACGCGGTCCGCGTTGGTGGAATTGGCGGACGCGACGCGTCCCTCGACCGCTGCGAGCCGGCGGCCGAATTCGGCGACCTGACGGGCGAGATCGGCGGTGCCGCGCGACAGATCGGCGATCTGGCCGCCGACGTCGCTGCGGTCGCGCAGCCGCATCGAGACCGCGTTGTACAGGATCAGGAAGGTCAGCGCGGTCAGCGCCACGATCGCGGACTCAGTTCCGCTGATGCCGGCCACCGAATGCAGGACGAGGCCGAGCGAGGCTGCGACCAGCACCATACAGATGGCGATGAAGATCGTCGAAATGCGAATCATGCCGCGCGCTACGCCCTCAAGTGCTGACTGCCCCACCCGGGAAAACACGGGCACGTCCCTGGCACGCTCTTGTTAAACGCCCCCCAAGCGAGAGTGACCTTAGCATCATTGTTGATTCGCGGGGATAGGCCGTGGTCGCGCTCTAGGTGAGACCGGCGCGGCGAAAGCCTTCCAGGTAGCGGTCGCGGTCGGTCGCGAGCTGGATCGGCATGAACTCGGCGATCCAGGCGAGCGAGACGTTCGGCTGGGCCCTGCGCAGCTCCTGCAGTGCGGAGCGGGCAAGGTCGGCGTGCCCGGCCATGCCGGCCGCCGAGGTCAGCACCCTGTGCGCGCCGACGAAGTCGCTGCGCTGTCGCAAGGCCTCATGCGCGAGCCGGATCGCCTCCTCATAATCGCCGCCGAGGAAGCGGGCATAGGCCTCGATGCCGAAATAGACCGGCGCATAGGGATCGCGCGGGCTGAGGCGGATGGCGCGGCGGGCCGCCTCGTCGGCATCCTGCCAGCGACCGCAATAGCTGAGCGCCAGCCCGTAATAGCCCTGCGCCAGCGCGAAGCTCGGATTAAGCCGCAACGCGGTTTCGAATTCGGCGAGCGAATCCTCGAAACGTCGTGCAAACAGATGGACGTGACCGAGCGCGTTGTGCGCCCAGGGATCCTCGTCGTCGGCCCGGATCGCGACGAGTGCGGCGCGCTCGGCGATCGGCATCGCGGCGGCCATGTCCATCCAGCCCATATGGGCCGTGAACATGTAGCTGGTTCCGAGCAGGCCCAGCGCCTTGCCATAGTTCGGGTCGAGCGCGATGGCCTTCTCCAGCAGGGCCTGCGCGAGCACGTGGTCCTGCCGCGTCACGCGCCAGTAGTGCGAGAGTGCGCGCATCAGCAGGTCCCACGCATCCATGCTGTCGGGTGGTTTGTGCTGGGTGCGAAAATTCTCCGCCGCGTAGAGCTGCGGCTCGATCGCGGCGACGATGGCTTCCGTGATCTCGTCCTGCACCGCGAACACGTCGGCGAGCTCGCGATCGTAGCGTTCCGCCCAGAGATGGCTGCCGGTCGCGACGTCGTTGAGCTGCGCAGTGATGCGCACGCGGTCGCCGCCCTTGCGCACGCTCCCTTCGACGACGTAGCGGACGCCAAGCTCGTCCGCGACCTGCCGAAGGTGAACCGTCCGGCCCTTGTAAATGAAGGAGGAGTTACGCGCGATCACGAAGAACCAGCGCAGCTTCGACAGCGCCGTGATGATGTCCTCGCTGATGCCGTCGGAAAAATACTCCTGCTCGGCATCGCCGCTCATATTGGTGAACGGCAGCACGGCGATTGCCGGCCGGTCTGGCAGCGGCTGGGCGGATGGCTGCTTCCGCCCGGCTGGCGCCGCCGAAGCGTCAGCCTTGCTCGTTTCGACGACGTCACCGACGAAGCGCACGCCCTTGCGCGCCACGGTGCGGATCAGCCGTTGCTCCTCGCCGGTGTCGTTGATCGCGCGCCGTGCCGCGTTGATGCGGCTCGCGAGCGTGGAGTCCGAGACAACGCGCCCGTTCCACACCGCATCGAGCAGATTGTCGCGCGTCACCACGCGGTCGCGGTTGCGGATCAGATGGATCAGGAGATCGAACACCTGCGGCTCGAGCGCGACGAGGCTGTCCGCGCGCCGCAACTCCCGGCGCTCGGGATCCAGCGAAAAAACCTCGAACTGGAACGCCACGCCCGGCTCCCGCTCAGAAATCAAGGCGCTCTCAACGTAAAATAACGGCACTCTCAAAGCCAGTCACGGGTCTGCGCTCTATCGTCCCGGCATCTTCAACCGGAGGAAATTGCCATGTCGACAGCCGCAGCACTCAGCAAGCCCGCCGCCGCCCAGCCGGACCTCGCCGCGCTCAAGCAGCGCCAGCACGGCGCCTGGTCGTCCGGCGACTATGCCGTCGTTGGCACCACCTTGCAGATCGTCGGCGAGCAGCTCTGCGAGGCGCTCGACCTGCGCGCCGGCAGCAAGGTGCTCGACGTTGCCGCCGGCAACGGCAACGCGACGCTTGCCGCCGCCCGCCGCTGGTGCGATGTCACCTCGACCGATTACGTGCCGGCGCTGCTCGAGCGCGGCCGCGAGCGCGCGGCGGCCGAGCGGCTGACCGTTACATTCGGTGAGGCGGACGCCGAGGCGCTGCCGTTCGCAGATGCCTCGTTCGACGCGGTGCTTTCGACCTTCGGCGTCATGTTCACGCCCAATCAGGACAAGGCGGCTTCCGAGCTTGCGCGAGTGTGCCGGCCAGGCGGCAAGATCGGGCTCGCCAACTGGACGCCGCAGGGTTTTATCGGGCAGCTCTTCAAGACGCTCGGCAAGCACCTGCCGCCGCCGGCCGGGGTGAAATCGCCGGCGCTGTGGGGCACGAAGGCCCGGCTCGAAGAGATGTTCGGCGGCCAAGCCTCGGAGATCGTCGCCGAGCCGCGAATGTTCGTGTTCCGCTACCGTTCGCCCGAGCACTGGCTCGACGTTTTCAAGTCGTTCTATGGGCCCATGCTGAAGGCATTCGCCGCGCTCGACGACAACGGCCAGGCGGCACTGCGCCGCGATCTCCTGGGCCTCGTCGGTGAGTTCAACCACGCCGCTGACGGCACGGTGGTCGTGCACAGCGAATATCTGGAAGCGGTGATTACGAAGCGCTAAGCGCGGAAAAGATTTGATCGGGCCGGAGCACATCCGGCCTGATCACGCGACTAGGATGGCGCGGCTGCGCCGACCGTATCGGCCGAGACGGCTTCCCGGCTGCCGAGCGGCTTGGGCTTGCCCGTCGTCGTATCCCGCAAGGTCTGCCGCTCGATCTCCGAGTTCAGCTCGGCCCCGAACATGATGACGATGGCGGACATCCACATCCACATCATCAACCCGATCGCGGCTCCCAGCGAGCCGTAGGTGGCGTTGTAATTGGCGAATTCCGAGAGATACCAGGAGAGCAGCGCCGAGCCGGCGATCCACAGGACGGATGCCGTCACCGCGCCGATGCTGAGCCATTCCCAGCGCGCGGCGTCGCGGCTGGGCGCGAAGCGGTAGAGGATGGCAAGCGCCACCAGCAGGATGACGAACAGCAGCGGCCATCGCGCCATCGCGACGATCAGCTTGCTCTCCGGAGCGAGGCCGAGATGGTTCAGCGCGAGCGGGAAGGCGACCACGGCGCCGACCATCAGCAGGAGCGCGGCAATGCTGCCGACCGTGAAAGCCAGCGACACCAGATTGAGCCGGATGAAGCTGCGCTTCTCGCGTTCCTCATAGGCGACGTTGAGCGCGTCGATGATGGATTTGACGCCGGCATTGGCGCTCCAGATCGCGAGCACGAGGCCGAACAGGAAGGTGGCGCCAAGCGCCGTGTTACCCTTCGATACCACCCGTCCGATCTGGTCTTCGATGATCTGGAATGTGCCTTCGGGCAACATCATCGCGAGGGTCTGGAGGTTGGCGCTGATCGTCGAGGGGTTGGCGAACAGCCCATAGAAGGAGACGAATGCGGTAACGGCGGGAAAAATGGCAAGCAGTCCGAAGAAGACCACGCCGCCTGCGGTTGCGAGCAAGCGATCCTCGTCGATGCGTTGGTAGGTGCGCCAGAGGATGTCCTTCCAGCCGGCAACGGGGATCCCAAACGGGCTTTCGGACCGGCGGCCATGGCCGCCCTGCAAAGCGGCGCGAGCGGGATGGGTTTCGGGTGAGTTGCCTTCTGCATTGCGGCGGTCATCGAGATCTGCGGATCGCGGCGAGACGTAGCCCTGAAAGTACCGTTCCGCCGTCAGCACCAATACCGTCGTGGCGGCGACAAGCAGCCAGTCGTCGAGCTGCTGGGAGCGCCGCGGCAGCATCATGCGTCCAATCGATGGCTGCGGCGCCTCCGGCGCGCCGCGGTCACCAACAGCCCGATGGCTGCGAGCATCAGGCCGAGCTGCACCGGGCGGTTGCCGCGGGCTGGCGAACCGCCGTTGCGATGGCCCTTTTCGCCCGGCGCGAGTGGCACCAGTGGGATCGTGGTCGCGACCTCCTTCATGGCCTCCTTGACCGTTCCGCGCGGAATCCGGGGCGTGGCAATCGCAACCCGCAGCCGGCTTGCAAGCGGCACCACCGTTTTGGGCCGGCGCTTGACCTGGGCCATTGCGACGCCGGCACAGACCGCCGCCAGCACCAGGAGCACGACGCCGACGGCGCCGAAGGCCCAGAACATTCCGAATGTAAGCTCGACCCAGCGGAACAGCGCCATCAGCCCGACGAAGAAGGCGGCGATGACGAACAGGCCAGCGACGGCGAAGAGGCCGGCGGCGACCGCATAGGACGTCGCCTTGCCGGTGGCCTGACTGGTTCGGTCGCGTAAATACGACCGGGTGGCGCGCTTGAGGTGGTTGAGCTTGAGCGCCATTCCGGCGCGCAGCAATTCGCCCGATGGCGCAAGCATGCGAAACATCCTCCAGCGGCCGCGGCTGATAGCTTTGTTGGTGGATGAACGTGGAGGCGTTTGACTTGTTCCGGCAACCGCTCGCGTCAGCCGAGATCGGCGGCCGCGATCCAGAACACCTCGCCCTCGGAGTCTTCGGTGTCGAGCCAGAGCAGCGGCAGTTCGGGGAACGCCTCATCGATCCGCTCGCGGCCGCGGCCGATCTCGCATAGCAATCCACCCTCGGGCGTGAGGTAGCGAGGTGCGTCGTGCAGGATGCGGCGCACGACGTCGAGCCCGTCGGCGCCGCCATCGAAGGCGAGCTTCGGCTCGGCGCGGCATTCCGGCGGCAGTGACGCCATCCCTTCTGCGTCGACGTAAGGCGGGTTGGAGATGATCAGGTCGTAGCGCGCGTTGCCGAGCGGCGCGAACAGGTCGCCGCGATGGAGTGTGACGCGGTCTTCGAGACCGTAGTCGGCGACATTGCGCGCGGCAACCTCGATCGCCCCTTTGGAGATGTCGACGGCATCGACTTGCGCATTCGGGAAGTGCTGCGCAGCGAGGATCGCAAGGCAGCCGGAGCCCGTGCAGAGATCGAGCACGCGCTCCACAGCGACCGGGTCGTCGATCAGCGAGCCGACCTCGCCGTCACCGCCGAGATGCGAATCCAGGAGCTCCCCAATGAAGGAGCGCGGCACGATCACGCGCTCGTCGACGTAGAAGGGCAGGCCGCGCATGTAGATCTTGTTGACGAGATAGGCGGCCGGCTTGCGCGTGCTGACGCGCGTGTCGATCAACGCAAGGATGGACTTGCCCTCGGCCGCGGTAACGCGGGCATTGGCGAAGATCTCGAACTGCTCGGGATTGAGGTGCAGTGCCTCGCAAACCAGGAAAGCGGCTTCCGCCACCGGATCCGTCGTGCCATGCGCGAAGGCGAGCTTGGTTTCGACGAAGCGGCTCACCGCATAGCGGACGAAATCGAGCAGCGTCAGGAGCTCGCCGGCGCCGACCTTCGCAAGCTTTGGTGCGGCGCGGCCGCGCGTGGTCTTCTTGGATGCTTTTGCCATCAGGATTTGGTCCAGCGTGCGGCGGCCTGATCGTCGCGGGTATTGGCCTCGACCCAGCCGGTGCCGGTTGCGCTTTCTTCCTTCTTCCAGAACGGCGCGCTGGTTTTCAGGTAATCCATCAAAAACTCGGCCGCCTGGAATGCCGCCTGGCGATGCTGCGAGGCAGTCACCACCAGCACGATGTTTGCGCCGGGCGTGATCCGGCCGACGCGATGGATCACGGTGACGCCGTCGAGCGGCCAGCGCGCAATGGCCTCGTCGACGTGGCGCTTGATCTCCTCTTCCGCCATGCCCGGATAATGTTCCAGCGTCAGCGCCGAAATCTTCGCGCTGTCCTCGTCACCGCGACAGATGCCGGAGAAGCTCACGACCGCACCGATGTCGGTGCGACCGTTCGTCAGCGCGGCGATCTCGCGCGCGACGTCGAAATCGTCTTGCTGGATGCGGATGGTGACGGGGCCGGTCATGCTTGCAGCGTCGAAGGCGTCAAACCTCTCCCATGGGGAGAGGCCGCGAAGGCGCGGGTGATAGGAAGAGGTGAACCGAGTTCGTGCGCGAGCTGTCTCAACGACGCCACCTAGCCGCCGGTCATCGGCGGGAAGAACGCGATCTCGCGGGCGCCGGCGATCACAGCGTTCGGCTTGACGTGGGCGTGGTCGATCGCGGCGCGAATCACTTTCGGCTTCTCGAACGCGTAGGCATAGGCTTCGCTCCGGCCGGAGAGCCAGGCGATCAGCTCCTCGATCGTGCGCACGCTGGGCGGCGGCTCGATCGTCTCCTCCGCCTTGCCGATGCGCTCGCGCACCCAGGCGAAATACTTCACCTTCATCCCTCATCCTCCTTGATGAGGTGATGAATACCGGCACGGAAATAATCGTAACCGGTGTACATGGTGAGCAGCGCCGACGCCCACAGCAGGAGCAGGCCGATCTGGGTCACCACCGGCACCACCTGGTCGCCGGCCTCGCCCGCAAGCAGGAAGCCGATCGCAACGAGCTGAACCGTCGTCTTCCATTTGGCGAGCTTGGTTACGGGCACGCTGACGCGCAGCGCCGCCAGATATTCGCGCAGGCCCGACACCAGGATCTCGCGGCACAGGATCACGATGGCGGCCCACAGCGACCAGCCATGGATGATGCCGTCGGCCGCCAGCATCAGAAGGCACGAGGCGACCAGGAGCTTGTCGGCGATCGGGTCGAGCATCCGGCCGAAGGCTGACTGCTGGTTCCAGATCCGCGCGTAATAGCCGTCGAGGTAATCTGTCACCCCTGCCGCGATGAAGATGGCAACCGCTACCCAGCGCAGCCACAGCGGCCCGTCCATGATCGACTGGGCGTAGATGCAGCCCACCACCACCGGGATCGCGGCGATCCGGGCGTAGGTCAGGATGTTCGGAAGGGACATCGAGCTCTTGGTGGCCCCCCGTGTCGTGGCGATGTTCATTCGTTCTACCAATACCGCTGCCGCATCAAGGTCAATCGTCCCTGCCTCAATGAGGTGCAGAGACGACGACCATATGACTGCTGGTCCCCTTTAGTTCACCCCGGCTGGGGATGGAAATACTCGAAAATCTTGCGGGCGCTTTCCGCGCTCACCCCCGGAACCTTGCCGAGATCGGCGATCGACGCCCGCTCGATCTCCTTCAGGGTTCCGAAATGATGCAGCAAGGCACGTTTGCGTGACGGGCCGATGCCCGGGATCTCCTGCAGACCCGCCTCGCGGATGTCCTTCTTGCGCAGCTTGCGGTGCGAGCCGATCACGAAGCGGTGGGCCTCGTCCCGCAACCTCTGAATGAAATAGAGCACGGGATCGCGCGGCTCGAGCTTGATCGCCTCGCGGTCCGGCATGAACAGAGTCTCGCGGCCGGCATCGCGGTCCGGCCCCTTGGCAACCGACATCAGTGATACCTGGGTGAGCCCGAGGCCCTCGAAGATCTCGCTGACAGCGTTGAGCTGGCCGCGGCCACCGTCGATGATCACGAGGTCGGGCCATTGCGGGAAGTCGTCGTCCTTGACCTTCGCGGTTTCGTCGGGCGGGCTGAGCAGCCGCTTGAAGCGGCGCTGCAGGACTTCCCGCATCATCGCATAGTCGTCGCCGGGGGTGAGCCCTTCCGACTTGATATTGAACTTGCGGTACTGGTTCTTCACGAAGCCGTCGGGCCCCGCGACGATCATGGCGCCGACCGCATTGGTGCCCTGGATATGGCTGTTGTCGTAGACCTCGATGCGTTTGGGCGGATGGGGCAGGGTAAGGGTCGCGGCCATCGCCTCGAGCAGGCGGCCCTGCGTCGCCGTGTCGGCGAGCTTCCGCCCCAGCGCTTCCCGCGCATTGGTCAGCGCGTGGGTGACGAGCTCCTTCTTCTCGCCGCGCTTCGGCATCGAGACTTCGACCTTGTGGCCGGCCTTGATCGATAGCGCGTTGGCAAGCAGCTCGCTTTCCTCGATCTCATGCGAGAGCAGGATGACCTTCGGCGGTGGCTTGTCGTCGTAGAACTGGGCGAGGAACGAGCCCAGCACCTCCTCCGGCGTGAACGTCTTCTCCGCGCGCGGGAAATAGGCCCGGTTGCCCCAGTTCTGCCCGGTGCGGAAGAAGAACACCTCGACGCAGGAGAAACCGCCCTCCTGGTGGATCGCGAACACGTCGGCTTCTTCCACGGTGCGCGGATTGATGCCCTGCTGCGACTGGATCGCCGATAGTGCGGCGAGACGGTCGCGATAGAGTGCGGCACGCTCGAATTCGAGCTCGCCCGAGGCCTTCTCCATCTCGCCCGCAAGCTCCTGCTTCACCGCGTGGCTCTTGCCGGAGAGGAAGTCCGTCGCTTCCCGCACCAGCGTCGCATAGCCCGGGAAGTCGATCTCGCGGGTGCAGGGGCCGGCGCAGCGGCGGATCTGGTGCAACAGGCAGGGCCGGCTGCGGCTTTCGAAAAACGAATCGGTGCAGGAGCGGATCAGGAACGCGCGCTGCAGCGCGGTGATGGTGCGGTTGACGGCGCCGGCCGAGGCGAACGGGCCGAAATAGCGCCCGGGCCGGGTCTGTGCGCCGCGGTGCTTGAGGATCTGCGGCGCCCAATGATCGCCGGTGATCAGGATATAGGGAAACGACTTGTCGTCGCGCAATTGCACGTTGAAGCGCGGCCGGAGCTGCTTGATGAGGTTGGCCTCGAGCAGCAGCGCCTCGGTTTCGGTCGTGGTCGAGACGATCTCGACCGAGACCGTCGCCGCGATCATGCGCAAAATGCGCGCCGGCTGCGGCGCACCGATGCGCGCGTAGTTGGACAGGCGCTTTTTGACGTTCTTGGCCTTGCCGACATAGAGCACGTCGTTGTTCGCATTGAGCATGCGATAGACGCCCGCCGAGGTGGGGGCGAGACGCACCGCGCGCTCGATCGCATCATGTCCGGTCGCAAGCGGTCCTTCGCCGACCGCGCCGGTCTCTTCCAGGATGTCCGGCAGCCGCGCCTCATCCTCGTCGTCGCCGCCGGTCGTCGCGGGATCGACGTCGGGCGCGGCCTGCTCCTGCGGCGGGACGTCGTCCGGCGCTGCGCTGCGCCGCACCTTGCGCGCGCGTGCAGTGTCCGGGGTGTCGGAGGAATCGTGATCCATGATGCGAATTTAGGCGCTGGGAGAGCCGATTTGAAGTTTCACCGGGCCTGGCCGAAGCGGACCGCGAGCGGTGTTCCCGGTAACGCTTCCTTAAGACTGCTAAGCGGGCGGTAACCGCGCTTAACAACCCTTTAACTTAAAACTCTCGATAAATCCTACGCGAAAAGTTCGTGGTTCCGTAACCATGCGGTCTTGCCTTGCGCAGCGGCGCTGGCCGACCGCGATGGCCTTGCGGCAGTTGCGTTGGAGAGTGTGATGAAGAGGCTCGTTATGGGCGCTGCGGCTCTGGTTGCCGCGGGCTGGAGCGCTTCGGCAGAGGCCGCCGATCTCAATTACGGGCAGCGTGCACCCTATACCGTCAACCAGCCGCTCAATGCCTATAGCTGGGCTGGTCCCTATCTCGGCGCCAATCTCGGCTATGAATGGGGCTCGGTGAGCAACAATCCCGCGAAGCCGGCCGGCTTCGTCGGCGGCATCCAGGCCGGCTACAATTTTCAGAACGGCCCGTGGGTGTTCGGCGTGGAAGGTGATATCCAGGCGACCGGTGCCGACGATACGTTCGCGCCATGGAAGTTCTCCAATCCCTGGTTCGGCACCGTACGCGGTCGCGCCGGCTACGCCTTCAACAACATCCTTTTTTACGGCACCGCCGGTCTTGCCTTCGGCGAGTTGCGCGCGGAAACTTTTGGCTGGACGGAATCGCATACCACGGTGGGCTGGACCGCAGGTGTCGGCGCCGAGTTCGGCATCGCGCAGAACTGGAGCGCCAAGATCGAATATCTCTTCCTCGATCTGTCCTCGAGCCAGTTCGCGATCACCGGCGTGTCGAACGGCTATAGCGCCAGCGTGGTGCGCGCGGGCGTGAACTATCACTTCTGATAGCTGAAGAAGAAAATACCGGACCTAAAACTCCCGGCCTCGCGGCTGGGATTTTTTTGCGCCAGGCTTCGCCTAAGAAAGGATCACCAGGTTGACCGCCTTGGGTCCCTTGCCCTTCTTGTCAGGCTCGACTTCGAAAGTGATACGCTGTCCTTCGGTGAGGTCTTTCAGTCCCGCCCGCTCCACCGCCGTGATGTGAACGAAGACGTCGCGACCGCCATCGTCCGGCTTGATGAAGCCGTAACCGCGCTCGCCGTTGAAAAACTTAACTGTGCCCGTCATGGCCATCGGGACTCCTCCCCCGCATTGCTCCTCCGCCGCGATGCAGACACGCATCTCGGCATGACCGGACCTACGCGCCCGGGAGCTGGCCACCCTTGAGCGGGCTTAATGAGTCCGCCTGGATCCTTCTTAGGCCTTCACTCCGCCGCAACCATTCGCGGAAGCGGAACGTAAAGCCAGTCACGGGGCACAGCATAATACGGTTCTTTGCAGATTGACTACCGTTCATGCATAGTTTTCCCAATAGGTGTACTACTTTAGGGCTTCGGCACCTCCAGGCGGAAACGGGCCGCGCCGCCCTGGCCGAGCGGCTTTTCGAGCTCCGGCAGGATGGTCTTGAGCTCGCCCTGCAGCGTAAAGGGTGGGTTGACGATCAAAAGCCCCGTCGTGGCGAGTGGTGCATCGGTACTTTGCGGTGCGACGCTGAATTCGAGCCGCAGGCATTTTCCTTGAGGTTTGGCTGCGACTGCGGCCTGCGCCACCGCTTGTGCGAGCGCGTCGGTGGCGCGCCTGGATTTGGCGGGATACCAGATCACATAGATGCCGGTCGGCCACTTGGCGAACGCTTCCGAGAAGGCCTCTCCGAGCCGCTCGAACTCGTCCTTGGCCTCAAAGGGAGGGTCGATCAGCACCAGACCGCGTCGCTCCTTCGGCGGTACGAAAGCCGGCAGCGCGACCCAGCCGTCGAGATCGACCACGCGCGCCTGCGTGTCGCGGCGCAGCACATCGATCAGCGCCTTGCGCGCCTTCGGCTCGAGCTCGCAGGCGACGAGGCGATCCTGCGGCCGCAAAAGGCCACGCGCGATCAGCGGTGATCCAGGATAGGCCTTCAGTTCGCCGCGCGGATTGAAGGCGCGGACGATGTCGAGATAGGGCTTTGTGAGTGCAGCAACCTCGTTGGACAGGCGTGCCTGCATGACGCGGGCGATGCCGGTCAGCCACTCGCCGCCGCGCTGCGCCTCGTCGCTTTTGAGATCGTAGAGGCCGGCGCCGGCATGGGTGTCGATGACGCGGAACGCGGCCGGCTTGTCCTGAAGGTAAGTCAGGATGCGCGCGAGCACGATGTGCTTGATGACATCGGCAAAGCTGCCGGCGTGGAAGGCGTGGCGATAGTTCATATCGGACAGTTACGACATCGGGCGGTGAAAGTAACTGCCGTCGCTGCGGGAAGGTGCCTCGCCTGATTCCGCAAAACGAGGATGCAGACCTGCGACTTCAGCCGCCGCGGATCGGCGGCATCGTCACCTGGTCGCGGCGGCAGGCGCGGCGGTCGAGCTCTTCGCAGGAGCGAAATTGCAGGTCCTTGTTGAGGCAGATGCGCACCTCTGACAACCGTGTCCGGTTGCACGTCACCGAAACGGACGAGCTGCTCAGCCCGGGATTGGCCTTGATGAAGGCCTCCTCGACGTCGGTGGGCGCCACGGTCTTGGCCTGCGACAGATCGAGATACTCGGCCGGAATCTTGATGACGGCGCGCGCTTTCCGGACGGTCTCGAAGTAGTTGCGGTCCGACAGGCCCGAGCAGGTGCCGTGCTTGTCCCATTCGTTGAAGATCAGCCCTGGCGCCGGCATCAGGTCGAGCATGGAGGAGACGATGCTGCGGTTCAGGCGGGGCGCCGGGCGCTGACAGTATTCCGGAAAGCCATTCTCATATTGCGGCCACAGCCCGTGCACGACGAAGGCGTAGGGCCGCCCACCGCACTGGATCTGGGAGCGGCCACCGCGCTCGGCCGCTTCCTCGCAGAACGACGGCGACCAGGACAGCGACAGCACGTAGAAATCGAATTCGCCGGGCGCGTTCTGGCGCTTGTCCTGCGCCATTGCGCTGCCTGCGAGCGTAACGAGGCCGGCCGTGAGTACGAGGGAGATCAGGAAACGGGACAGGGAATGCAATCTGGAATAAAACATGGCGACGCCCTTCAACTAGACTGTGCAAGAGAGCCTAGCAGGCAACGAGAACATTTCAAGAACAAAATTGAACGCCGCCCGCTTTGGCGCGACGCTTCACCCGAATCAGGGTTTTGCCGCACGGCAGGAGGGATTGTACGCCCAATTGCGGTCGAGGCCGACCACGCACCATTCGACGCCTTGGCCGAAGCCGGCAAAGCCGCCGTCCTCGAGAATCGAGAAATGCACCTTGCGCACCTTGCCGTCGCTGAGCATGGCATCTCCCGTGCAATAGCGGCGTGGAAGGTTGTCGGACTGCCAAGGCCGGAAGGCGGTCTCGTGGATCCCGGCGAAGCCCGTGATCTTCAACGACGAATTCCAGAACGAGCTTTCTTTTTCCCAGAACTGCGTGGCGATCGTCGGCAGCGCCTTGTCGCAGTCGGCGACCCGGCCGTCATAGCGCGGCCCCTCCAGCCAGAAGTTCAGCTCCAGCGGATTGGCGGCCTTGGCCTCGGTCAGCGACACCGCCCCCAGAATGAGGCCGAATACCGCTGCAAAGCGGAACGATTTCAGAGAGGTGACGAGGTCGCGCATGGGCAATCCAGGAGATATGGCTGCAAGCATCGGACCGTGCCGCGAAGGTGGGGAGAGGTCAAGTGCAGCGCGGCAACACTCGCCAGCGAGTTGCACGCAACGTCGCACCTGGCAGGCCTTCCGTTCTTTTCAGCGCGTCCGCGGCGCCGTAAACTGGCGCAAGCCAAAAGGAGTGACGGGAATGCGAATCATTGCGGCCGCGGGCTTTCTCACCGTTGGAATGCTGGCAAGCGGGTTCGCGCGCGCCGACATCCTGCCGGTACCCCCCTTCAAGGGCAACGACACCGGCGGCATCATCGCCTATTCGATGGCGACCCATGTGGACGCACGTCAGGTCGCGGTCGATCACTGCGCGCGCTATGGCAAGGTGGTGAAATTCCTCGCCGTGCAGGCTTATGAGGGCGGCTACATCTCCTTCTCCTGCCGCTGGGTTCCGTATGGCGCGGCCGAGCAGCCGCTGCGTACGCTGTACTGATCCTTCAGACCGCAAGCTGTGACCGGGAGTTGGGCGCATGACGCGACGGCCTGTTGTTTTCTGCGCTAGCCTCGTCGCGCTCGCGATGTCGGCGACGACGGTTGCGCATGCGGTGGATCTGCCGGTGCGCAAGGCCGGCCTCTGGGAGATGAAGATGCTCCGGTCCGGCGGGCCGATGCCGGAAATGACCATGCAGCATTGCACCGACGAGACTGTCGACAAGGAGATGAGCAACAACGTCTCCCCGATGGCCAAGCAGATCTGCACCAAGCAGGACATCCAGAAGACGGCAACCGGCTATGTCAGCGATTCCGTCTGCAACGTCGCCGGCACCACCACGACCTCCCATGCCGAGATCACCGGCGACTTCAACGCCGCCTACACGGTGAAGAGCACCGCGCACATCCAGGGCGGCGTTGCCGGCGCTGCGGGGCGCGATGCGACCACGACGATCGAGGCCAAATGGCTCGGCCCGTGCAAGGCGGACCAGAAGCCCGGCGACATCGTGATGCCCGGCGGCTTCAAGATGAACGTCAAGGACGCCGCGAAGCTGAAGGATCTGCTGCCGAAGTAGGTTCGAAGCCCGGATGCAGCGAAGCGAAATCCGGGGCCTTCCCATCCGCCGCGCCAGAATCCCGGATTGCGCTTCGCTCCATCCGGGCCGCTTCAGCGCTATACCGGGATCCGCACGCTCGCCCGCAATCCGCCCATCGGGCTGTCGCCGAGCGTGATGTCGCCGCCATGCGAGCGAGCGATGTCGCGTGCGATCGCAAGGCCCAGGCCCGTGCCGCCTTCGTCCTGGTTGCGGGCGTTGTCCAGCCGCAAGAACGGCTTGAACACTTCTTCGCGCAAATGCGTGGGGATGCCGGGCCCGTCGTCGTCGATGGTGACGGTAAGATAGCGGTGATCGCGCTGGCCGGTGATGGCGATCGTCTTGCCGTAGCGTGCCGCGTTGGTGACGAGGTTGGCGAGGCAGCGCTTGAACGAGGCCGGCTTCACCGTCACCACGGGCAGGCCGTTGAACGCGACTGTCGCAGTGTGGCCGTGGCGCTCGGCGTCGCTGCGCAGCTCCTCGAGCGCCTGGGCCATGTCGGTCGGCTGCGACTGCTCGCCGGAATCGCCGCGCGCGAAGGCGAGGTAGTCCTCGAGCATCATCGACATCTCGTCGACGTCCTTGCGCATGCCCTCGATCTCGGGATTGTCGCCGATCAGCGCCAGCTCGAGCTTGAAGCGGGTCAGGATAGTGCGCAGATCGTGGCTGACGCCGGCGAGCATCGCGGTGCGCTGCTCGATCGAGCGCTCGACGCGCGATTTCATTTCTAGAAACGCCATCGCGGCGCGGCGGACTTCGCGCGCGCCACGCGGGCGGAAGTTGGGTGCATCGCGGCCCTTGCCGAAGCTTTCCGCGGCGTCCGCGAGCTTCAGGATCGGCTTGATCTGGTTGCGCAGGAACAAGACTGCGACGATCAGCAGGATCGAGGAAGTGCCGACCATCCAGAACAGGAAGATCTCAGAGTTGGAGGCATAGGCCGCGCTGCGCTGTGCGAACACGCGCATGATGGCGTCATCGAGCTGGATGCGGATCTCAACGACGTTGGAGCGACCGACGGTGTCGATCCAGAATGGGCGTCCGATCTGCCGGCCAAGCTGCACCGAGAGCGTCTGGTCGAGCAGCGAGAAGAACGGCTTCGGTCCGGGCTGCGGCATGTCGCCGGCGGGCAGGAAGTCGACCACCAGGCCAAGGCGCTGCTGCGCGATGCGCTTGATCTGGTCGCGGTCCTTGTCCTGCGGATAGCCCTTGTAGACGTCGATCAGCGCGGCGATGTCCTGCACCACCGCAGCCGACAGGCGCCGCGTCACTGTGTTCCAGTGCCGCTCCATGAACACGAAGGCGACGACCGATTGCAGCACCACCATCGGCACGATCATGATCAGGAGCGCGCGGGCATAGAGGCCGGTCGGCATCCAGCTCTTGAACGCGTTGCCCATCCAGCCATTGGCGGCGGACACGCGGTCTGCGGCGCTCCTCAGCAGCGTCAGGCCGGTATCGATCGTACTCATCGCGTCCGCTTCATCCGCTCTCTACGGCGAGGCCACCAGCCGGTAGCCGATGCCGCGCACCGCCTGGAGAAACAGGGGATTGGCGGGATCGCGCTCGATCTTGCGGCGCAGGCGGTTGATCTGCACGTCGACGGCGCGCTCGTTGACGCTGCCGTTGCCGGTCAGCGCGGCGCGCGGCACCGTCTCGCCCTGGCTGTCGGCGAGGATGCGCAGCATCTCGCGTTCGCGGTCGGTCAGGTGGATGACCTCCTCACCCTGGCGCAATTCGCCGCGATCGAGATGGAAGACGTAAGGACCGAACGCGATCTTCTCGATCGTGGTGACCTGCGGCGGGGCGGTACGCTTGAGAATGTTGTTGATACGCAGCGCAAGCTCGCGCGGCTCGAACGGCTTCGCCACATAGTCGTCGGCGCCGATCTGCAAGCCCTCGATACGGGCTTCCGCCTCGTGACGCGCCGTCAGCATCACGATCGGCACCGAGGAGGACGTCCGAATGAAGCGGGCAAGGTCGAAGCCGGTCTCGCCGGGCATCATGACGTCGAGGATCAACAGATCGAAATGCAGGCCCATGAGCTTGGCGCGGGCATCGCTGGCGCTGGCGGCGGTGGAGACGCGATAGCCTTCGGCGGCGAGAAAGCGCGACAGTAGGTCGCGGATGCGGCGGTCGTCGTCGACGAGGAGGATATGCGGGGCGTCGTCGGCGGGCTCCACCGGCGGACGGGCGAGCGTGGCTGCGAGCGGCACGGTCACTCCTTTGTGGCTTGGTTGACGGTGGCGAAGATCGTCTCGAGCACCTTGTCGGGATCCTCGCGGTCGATCATGGCGCGCAGGAAGCTTTTCACGGTTTCGGCATCCTGCGGGCCGATCTGGGTGAGTGCCCGGTTGATTCGCGTGGTCTGCAGCCCGGCGAGCTTCTGCACCAGCGCCTCGCCCTTTGGTGTCGCATAGAGCAGTCGCTGGCGGCGGTCGTTATCGCCGGTCTTCTGCACGATATAGCCCTCATCGAGCAACTGCTTGAGCACACGCCCGAGCGACTGCTTGGTGATACGCAGGACGTCCAGGAGGT
>NZ_JBANBK010000074.1:0-44434 GCF_053572325.1 Bradyrhizobium sp. UFLA05-112
GTGGTGGATTAGCGCCGATGTCAGGGACAGCTCGGTCATCGACGCCAGAATAGCAATGATCGCCGTCGCGACGGCGACCAGACCGAAATCCTCCGGCGTGAGCATCCTCGCCAATATCAGCGTGTTCAGGAAGCCAAGCGTGGCGACCACCACCCGACTCACGCCGATCCAGGCAGCTCCGATGGCGATTGAACTCTTCGACAACGGAGGCGCCGCTTTCGCACCGACAGCGACCATTTTTCAATGCTCGTTCATTGACAGATGGTTTCCAGCGCGAGCAAACGCCGCGTCACGGCTGCCGAATTGAAGCGGCGCCTTTCGCATCAGCACTTCTTCCTCGATGGCCCGCAGCCAGGAATGCGGATGTTCACTTCTCCACGTGCGATGACCGCAAAGCCGGCTAGGGCTGCCGCGCAATGCGCCACGAAGGATTTGCCTGACGGCGCGAACCTTAGAGTTCATGGACGACTACCATTGCAAGATAACGCCTCTGGCAGGAAGCCGCATCGCGCGCTTTCCTGCCACAGACAGAACAAAACCCAGACCGACCTGCGGGCAGCCGACCGCAATCGGCGTCACTCGGCTTGATCCAGATCACACAAAGTTGTGCTCGCGCTGGATACACGGTTCCGGTCAGCGGCGCACATGCAGCGACAATAGGCGGCAAGATCTGGCTTTTTTGGGTTGGATCACCTGAGTGTCGCAGGCAACGGGAACTTCTTTGGGGCCGACCTCGCCCGCGACTTCGGCCGTGAGCTTGCTGCCCAGAATATAGTTCCCTTCACGAGGCAAAGCCGGCAGCGCCAATTCGATCACGCTGGCGCCATCTTCCCCTTCCTTGCGAGAGACCTGCTGCAGCGGCTTCCTGGCCGATGCGACCACGGCGCCGGTTGTTTCGTCGAAGACGTACGTTTGAAGCGTTCGATTTGTCGGATAGTCTTCCGGAACCTTGATCGGAATTTCGACCTTGAGCGGGTCGGTTGTGCTTAGCGACAATACTCCGGCATTCGGCTGCTTGTCCGCCACGACCTTCGTCACGTTGAGGAATGTCGGCTTGGGCATGTCGTTGAGCGCTGCCGTGTATCCAAAATCCGTTGGATCCGGCGTCACCTCGCTCGGACCGCATTTTCGGCCTCCACGCGCGGAGGACGTGAACTGGCAGACCCGAACGTAGTCGATCTTGAACGCCTGCGGGAAAGCCGCGTCATCGATTCCATGCCGGCCCGCCCAGCCCGCTCCACCGACGGCAAAGTTGAGATCGACGTGTGCAGGCGGCCCCAGTTGGCCGTCCTTCCTGAGCCACTGGTACACGCGCGTGTAGACAAGGCGGCCGTCCCAGAAGAACGAAATGCGGTCAGGGGCCCAGACGAAGCCGGCAATATGCCAATCCTTGTTCAGGTCCTCCTTGCTGACCATGTCCTGAAACTTGAGCACGAACGAGCTGTCCACATACGTGTAGGACTGCGGCGTCCACTTGTCCTGGCTCATCGCGTTCGAGTGCAGCATGTTCGGCTTGTCTTCCACGCCGTTGATGACGTACTCGAAAATGTCGATCTCCGGCGGATGCCAAAACTTTCCATCGATGTCGTAATCGGCTTCGAGCCAGAATGCCGGCCACGATCCGCGCGCATTCGGAAGAAAGACCCGCGCTTCATAGTAGCCATAATAAAATGTCTGGTGGCTTCGGATCATCGCGGAATCGAACGTATCCGAGCCCCCGTTCTTTTTTGCGGTCAGGCTCAGTACACCCCCGGACACCACGTGGTCGTCGCGGTAGCGTTGCTTTTCGTCATTGAACCGGTCCATCGTTTCATTGTTGTAGATGTATCGGGTCGCCCATTTCGTTCGATCAAGCTTGTCGCCGTTGAACTCATCCGAAAACACCAGTTCCCAACCGGCACTGCGCGCAGGTCCAGCCGACGCGACAATCAGCACGATCGGAACAATACTCAAGATTTGTTTGCGCCAATCGGCAATCATCACTGATGTCTCCGGTCCGCGTTCGAACGAGTCTCATCGGAACTACATGCGAATATTGCGACACTTTTGCGTCGACATGGCATTGATTGCCAACTACGTTTCTCACGCTTTGAGGAACGATAGTGGCCACCATCTTCAGTTCCCGCCTGCAGCAAACAAAGGCCTTTGGGTCAATGGCACCCGGGCATGCCTGGAAGCAACACAACTTACCAAAAGGGCAGCATAAGTGACTTTTGATATGCCGATGAATGAGCTGTCTCCTGCCGGCCAAACATCGGCCATTCGGATGGAGATGGAACTGGACAGAGCCGGAAAAGCTGTGGTCTGGATCTCGGTGATATCTCCTCTCTTCTTGTCGCAAATTGCCTACAACCTGGGCACCTTTCCGATCTCGGCGGATCTCATCTCATACGCGTTATTTGCAACCTATCTCCTCGTCTCCGGCTACGTATCGCTGAGCGTTTTGTCATTGCTGCTATTCATCAGCGCGATCGCCTTGGCGGCTTTCCGCATGTCGTTTTCCGACACCTCGGGGACGTGGACGTCGCTCCTGCTTCTATCCGCCCTGTACGCGCCCTTCTGCTTCCGCTTGAGAAGCGCCCGCGATCCGCGGCCGGTGCAGGATTACATCCAGCGCACGTTCGTGACTGCGGCGACAGTGATTGCCGTGATTTCCATTGTTCAGATCGTCGCGGTAAACGCGGTGAAGAGTCCCTTCATCACGAATATTCACTTTGTGCTCCCCGAGGCGATACGGAGCGAGGGGGCTTATACCTATAGCCGCGAAGACGCAGGCTTGATAAAGGCAAACGGCTTCTTCCTTCGCGAATCATCGACTCTGTCCTTGGTGATGGCCCTCGCCATCATCCTCGAATATTGCACGAGGGCCAGGTGGCTCGTTCTCGGCGTTCTTGCGGGCGGGTTGGTCAGTTCGTTCTCCGGTTCGGGTGTCATCGGAATCATAGCCGGGCTTCTGCTTCCACGGTCGCCGGCCCGCATTCCAGTCTTCGTTGCATGTCTGGTCGGCGTGGTCGTCGTGCTGTTCACGCTTTACAGCGCCGACATTCCATATCTGAACGTCTGGCTGAATCGGCTCGACGAATTTACGATGCCGAATACGAGTGGCTACGCCCGCTTTGTAGCGCCGCTCGACATGATCGCGCACAGCTTCGACGACGGATTCTTTTCGACGTGGTTTGGCAACGGGGCCGGCAGCTACCTGCGGGAAATCGGCCTACTCAAAGTCAAGTACGAGGTGAATGATCCGACCTGGGCGAAACTCATTTACGAGTACGGGGTGCTTGGATTTGCGCTGGTTTTGTCAGTTTTCGTACTTCGGCTACATTCGAGCGACCTGCGGGTCGAGGCCTGCAACTACTTTCTGTTCACCTGGCTTGTTAGCGGGCAGCTGTTGAAGCCTGAATTTGCCGTTATCGTTTGGTTGTTGACGTTGGTGCCCAAGCGACATCGACGCTCCGGCGTTGCGAGGCCGGCAACCGCAAGCCATTTGCCCTGGCATCGCGGGGAAATGACACCGATGAAGATGGCATAGTCGTACCACTTCAGCGGAGACTGATGAGGGATCACAACCAATGAGCTTTTGGTATCACGTTGGCCTTAATATCGAGGATGTACGACTCTTCGGTCCTCGAATTCTTTTGCGCCACGTCGCACGGATAACCGGCGCGAATGCATCGCGCGTGTTCCTTCCTTCGATCGGCAGTGTCTACCTTCGTCCTCGCGAAAGCGACGTGTCGACGTTTCGGGACATCTTTGGTTCGCCGAAATATGCGGCCTATTGCTATCCAGCAGTGAGGGCCAGACTCGAGGCTTCGTATTCAGAAATCCTGCAGCGCGGCGCCAAGCCCGTAATCGTTGACGCAGGCGCCAATATCGGAGCGGCGTCGCTTTGGTTTCGGAAGGCCTTACCCGAGGCCTCCATCGTTGCCATTGAACCTGAGGAGAATAACGTCAAAATCCTCCAAAAGAATATCGGCGATCGCCCCAATACCTTTGTCGTCCAGGCTGCGATCGGCGTAGCCCCCGGCTTCGTCACGGTCACAAACTCCCAACTGTCCTGGGGCGCACGGACAAGCCGCTCCAACACGGGAGTACGCGTACTCACCGTTGATGACGCGCTGGCCATGGTACCGAACGGCGTCTTGCTCATCGTCAAAATCGACATTGAAGGCTTTGAACAGGAGCTCTTCTCGGAAAACACCGAGTGGATTGATCGCACAACAATGATCATCATAGAACCGCATGACTGGCTTATGCCTGGCAGGCGAACAAGCCGAACGCTTCAGAAGGCCATGGGTCGAAGAGATTTCGATATGATACTGGATGGCGAAAATATTGTGTATGTTCGTCCTGAATAGAGTCCGCTTCGCGTCCTTATCGGAGGACGCGAAGCCGCCTCAGCATTGACTTTATCCATTTTGGCCGTTCCGCGGGTACAAATCGCCAGCCCACGAGCTGACGCCCGAGACGTGATGGACTGACCAGCACGCAAACGATCCACAGCAGCAGCGAAACACTTTGTGAGGTCGAAAAGCCCTGCGGGTAAAAGAATGCCCTAAGTCCATCAGCCAAAATCGAGCTCGCAGTGTCTCGCGCGATGGGATGAATGTCAGGCCGCAACCGGTATGACGCCGTCCGCAGGCACAAGTATGTCAGGTTCCTGTTCAGAGCGTGCTGCCTCACTGGCAGGTTCATCGTCCGCGCCACCTCCAAAAAGAATTCGTAGCGCCGCCGCGTGAGGTCGATCTCTCTCGCAAAGCGCGTATCGTCCAATTGAAGGAAGGCCCCGTGATTGAGGCCATGTACGCGATAGTCTGCCAGCGGCTTGGTGATCGTCACGATATCGCCACACGCGGGAGCTGCCGCCAGAAGATAACTATCCGGCGCGCGATCGACAAAGTCGGATTCAAAGCCGAAAACACGCTCGACAAACCATCGCGGGTAGGCATTTCCCGACCCCGGCGGGGTCGGATAGGCACCGGTCGTTATCATCCAACTGCGGATGTCCTCTGAGGTCGGAGAGGAGAAGTACTGTGGCAGGACATTTCCAGTCGGCCGCCCCTTTGCGTCGATCACGCGCATCTGGAACTGATATTTGCTCGCGAGTTTCGACCAGACGGACGCAATCTCGGTCATCACATCGGGATGCAAGATATCATCCGAGTCGAGAAATATGATCACGTCGCCAGAGGATTTGCGAAGGCCGTTGACACAGGACGTCGTCTGACCTGCGTTCGGCTGGCTGATGACTGTGATCTCGTTGGCAAATTCGTTGATGACCGCAAGCGAATTGTCCGTCGAACCGTCATCGACAACGACCACGTCGACCTTCGGCCATCGTATGTCCAGTGCGCTGCGGATCGCAGATCCCACGTAAGCAGCGTAGTTGTGGTTCGGGATGATGACCGACAGACTCGGTACGGCCGCCAGTTCGGCGTCCCGCAACACAGTGTGTCCTGGCATCTCCTTCAACATTAGACGTCGATAATGCTCGCGTTGTGGATACTCATCATATGATGACCGGTAGAGTATCACAGTCGACGGGTGTTCGGTGGCCTGACATTGAAGAGTGCCGTCACCCCCTTTCAATCGCAAGGAAACGGCAGAAATTCGGTCACAGCAATTAGGGAACAATTCGTTCGTCATTCTGTTGCCGTAACTACAACCCTATCCTGCCGCCGACGAGCGCGGCATCCTGTCGAGCCGGCCTCAGCTGTCATCACATGTTAGATGCGATCATACGTCGGATGTGGTTCGTCCTGACCGATATCTATGCAGAGCGAGCAGTGAGGATGCGTAACAACCGATCAACGCGCACAGATCGTTACGTGGCGATGTGCATCGTGGTCGCTTCATCGCTACTTGCAGAGACGGCCGATGCTCAAATTTCCGGCTTCGGCCGCACATCTCAACCGATGTATGGCGGCTCAGGTATTTCCACTCGGCCCTCGAGTTCGATTCGGCCGATGGAAGGCACCTACGCTCCAAATCACAAGACGGTGGACGGAAAGCTTTGCATATCGGTCCACCCGTTGACGCATCCGCAAGCTAACAATTCCAAGATCGTCGACCAGATTGTCCTGGTTCAAAACATTTGCGGTGACGCCATCCGGGTTCAGGTTTGCTATGCCGGCAGCACCGATTGCATCATCGTTCCACTCGCAGGCTATCAGAAGCTGCAGAGAACGCTGGGGATCGCGGCCGGAGCACCGAACTTTCAATTCGAATATCGCGAGCTCTATTGAGCAAGCCAACGCAGCCGAGCAGCCACGAGTGATCGTCCTCACACCTCATCATGAGAAATACAATCGTTCTCGCGACGAATGCGCGAGCATCCGCTCGATATTGCCGTTTCCGCAGAGGAGCCGGATGGAACCGACGAGGTCGTCGCACGCACAGGTAGGTAACGATCTTGTTATCTCGGTCCGATGACTGGATACCCAACCAACTCCTGCCCCGATTTTTCGCCAAATCTACCAAATCTAAATGACGAGCCGTGGCGGGAACCGTACCGCGCTACGCGCAACTGCATATCAAGCGATCAGCCTTTGCGGGCTTGGCGCTTGCGTCGGAGGTCGTAAGCGGCCTTCGAGAATTAATGCCAAACAAGTGGGGGCGACCGTGTCCGTGGAACTGTATCGGCAATTGGCGTGGCTTCCAAAACCACCCTCTGATTTTGCGTCACGCTGCAGGGAATTTGCGAACAATTCTGGCGACTTGGGAAAACAAATCAGATTGCTGGCGACACACGCATTGGATGAACGCCAATCGTCGCGCTTGGGTCGCGTTATTAAGTCAGCTCAACAAAGTGGCCAATCGCTCGCCCCCCTGGTTCCATTTCGCCTCGGCCTGATCGGCAATGGCACGCTCGATCTTATCGTTCCGGTCCTGGTCGCAACGGCCGCGCGTCACGGCTTCGCGCTCGAATGCATCACAGGAGCGTATGACCAGTTTTTGCAGGATGCATTGACGCCGGAGTCAACCATGAACAAGGCGCGCCCCGATGCGGTCCTGGTCGCCCTCGATCATCGCGGACTCGCGCTGCAACCTTCTCCGGGCAACGAGCAGCTTGCAAACGAATCTATCGATGCCGCGATCGGACTTCTCGATTCGATCCGCGCCGGCATATCGCGCAACTGCGGCGCGCCGTGCATCGTCCAGACGTTGGCGCCGCCTCCCGAGGGGTTGTTCGGATCCTTTGACCGCGCGCTGACCGGAACAGCACGCAATCTGGTCGATCGTGTCAATCAGAGGATCAGCCAGTCGGTCCTGCAGTCGACCGACATGCTACTTGATGTTGCAGGCATGGCTGAGACGGTCGGGCTGGCCGATTGGCATTCCCCTGCCTTGTGGAATCTCGCGAAATTGCCATTCGCTGACGCCTTTGTGCCGCTTTACGCCGAACAGGTAGGGCGGATTATGGAGGCGATGCGCGGCAAGAGTCGCCGTTGTCTGGTACTCGATCTCGATAACACTATCTGGGGCGGCGTTATCGGAGACGACGGAATGGAGGGCATTCAGATTGCCCAAGGCGACGCGACCGGTGAGGCCCATCTTTCCGTGCAGCAACTCGCGCTCGCGCTACGTGCGCGCGGCATCGTTCTGGCGGTAAGCTCAAAGAATACCGACAGCGTCGCCAGAAGGCCGTTCAAGGAACACCCGGACATGCTCCTGAAGGAAGAGCATATCGCGGTATTCCAAGCCAATTGGAACGACAAGGCGACCAACATTCGCGCAATCGCGAAAGAACTCGCGCTCGGGCTCGATTCGTTTGTTTTCCTCGATGACAATCCGGTCGAACGCGAGCTTATCCGGCAAGAGCTTCCGGAGGTTGCCGTCCCCGAACTTGAGAGTGACCCGGCCACCTACGCGCGCACGTTGGCTGCGGCCGGGTATTTTGAAGCGATCAACTTCTCCGAAGAAGACCGCGCGCGCGCCGAAATGTATCAGGCCAATGCGCGCCGACTGAGCTTGCAGGGTCAAACCGTCGACCTCCAGTCTTATCTTCGATCGCTGGAAATGCGTATCGTCTTTGGCTCCTTCAATCGAACGACACGCGCCCGCCTCACCCAGCTCATCAACAAGAGCAATCAATTCAACTTGACGACGCGGCGCTACACCGAATCCCAAGTCGAGCAACTCGAAACGGATCCGGCCGCAATGACGCTGCACGCGAGGCTAATCGACAAATTCGGCGATAACGGTCTCATTTGTGTCGTGATTTGCCGGGCAACCGGTTTCGCACGATGGACGATCGATAGCTGGCTGATGAGCTGCCGCGTGTTAGGTCGTGGCGTGGAGCAGGCGGTGCTGGCAGAGATCGTACGCCGAGCGCGTGCCGCAGGCATCGAAACCCTCGAGGGCCACTACGTTCCAACCGATCGCAACGAGATGGTCCGTGAACACTACGGAAAGTTGGGTTTCATGCGCATAGATGATGGCTCTGACGCGAGCAGTCGTTGGGAGCTGGGCACGGACGTCGAATTGGAACAGTTGCCGATGACGGTCGAACAGGAAGAGTCGCAGCTTGAGCTGGCGTGATTGGAATCAATCTTGCAGTGCAATTTCAGACAGCTCCGAGCTTTCCATCGATGAGTCTCACATCGCCCATATTCTTCGCTTTCGTCGCAGCGACAATCGTCGCTTTCCACATCAGTGAGTCAGTTTTCTATCGGCGAGTGGTCCTTGCGGCCGCAAACGCCATATTCATCGCCAGCTATCTGACCGATTTCACACAAGTGTTGCCGCTGTTCGCCTTCCTGGCGCTCGGCTACGCTTGCGTGTGCATGCTTTATGTTTACCGAGCGTCTGTCGTGTTGGCATTCGGCGTCGTTGCCGTGCTCTGCTCTTATATTTACCTGAAACGCTTCTCTTTCTTCGATGGTCTTGGACACCTGCCGTTCCCCTACATGACCATCGGCTTGTCCTACATCCTGTTCCGGATATTGCACATCATGGTGGATGTCCGGTCGGGAGATCTGGTCGAGCGAATTGGCCCGTTCGCGTTTTTTCGCTACGCTTGCAATTTTCTGTGTTTCGTTTCCGGCCCCATCCAGCGCTATCAGGATTTCAGCGAGACGGACGGAAAGGCCGTGGGAAAGCCCGACACATCCAGTGTTTACGGCGCGTTTTCCAGAATCGTCACCGGCTACCTGAAATTCGTCATTATCGCCGCCACCGCCGACTACGCCTTCTCGTTCCTCAGCCCGCAATTGTTACAGGCGGCGCCTGTACCCTTCCTCAAGCTATGTGCGGTCTACGCCATGGCCGCGTCGTTCTACACGGTCTATCTCTATTTCAATTTCTCCGGATACATGGACATCGTGATCGGTATCGGGGGCCTCCTCGGACAGTCATTGCCGGAGAACTTCGACAAACCTTTCACGGCGAGCAGCTTCCTCGAATTCTGGCAGCGGTGGCACATGACGCTGTCACAGTGGTTCAAGTTCTATCTGTTCAACCCGCTTCTGATGTTTCTCATGGCATGGCTGCCCTCTCCTGCCCTGACCGCTTACCTGGGCGTCCTGGCATTCTTCATCACGTTCCTGGTCATGGGCGTGTGGCACGGCACTACGGCGGTATTCGTCATCTACGGCTTGCTGATGGGTGCAGGCGCGAGCATCAACAAGCTCTGGCAGGAGGCCTGCATCAAGCGATTGGGTAAAAAGCGCTATCGGGCGCTTACCGAATCCACCACCTACATCTACTTTGCCAGAGGCCTGACGGTCGGCTATTTCGCACTCGCTCTCACGTGCCTGTGGGTCACGGAGTTGCCTCAATTCACCGACCTGTTGGTACGCCTCGGTGTCGCCGGCGTACTAGGCACGTTCGTCGTATTGAGTGCAACGTTCGCAATAGCTGCTCTGGCTCTCGATCTGATCCGCGAGCGCGTACACATCCCGCTTTCTCTGTCGGCGATCCAGAGTGGGGAGATCGTCAGGAACTTAACCCTGGCAAGCAAGATGATGGCAATCGTCGCCGTCGCCACCCTGCTGCACAAGGCTCCGGACTTCGTCTACAAGGCGTTTTGAAGTGAAACACATCCTTCGACAGACCGCGCTGACCTTGTTGTCATTTGCCTTCCTTTACGCGCTGCTCGGCGGCGCATCGTTCCTGGTGTTTCAAGACCCTTCAGGAGGAGGCCCGAGGGATTTCCAAGCCGCGGAACGAACCCTCTACATGACGGTCCCGAAATATGTTGTCCTCGGCCGTAGCGTTCTGAATAACTCAGACAGGAAGGTCATTCTCGTCGGAGCGTCAAACACAAGCGTCGGCTTTCGACAAGCGATGGTGCAGGCGAATCTCGGCTGTGCCGCCGTGACCAATCTCGGGATGGGCGGCGCCAACATTTCCGAGGTCAAGCAAGTGATTGATCTGGTGCATGAAGTACAGAACGAGCAGAATCGCCGGCTCAACACCTTCGTCATTGGCACCTGGTTCGGCATGTTTGTCGATTCAGACGTGAGATATGCGGAAGGCGATCGCCATCGCGGGGAAACGGACGTCGATATCGAGCGATACCGATATGGCTTCTACCGACGCACGCCGGATGGAGCCGTCGCGGTGCTGCCGCCGAAATGGCTGGACTGGGGCACGACAGCGCTGCGTCCGTTCCTGCTTTTCGAAAAGATCGCGCGTGAAGCCAGAGCCGGCGTCAGTTTGGTCCTTACCGGACGGACTACCGCGCAGCGCACCGATGACGAGCGCGAGAGCGTCGTTATGTCAAAGCGGGAGCAGCAGGAGGCACTGGAGTATTGGAAAGTGAGCATGGGCGGCAAGGATGAGATTTCCCATGCGCAGGTCGACGTGCTGAAGGAAACCATCGAGGCGCTACTGGCCTCCGATGAGAAGGTCGTGCTTGTGGACCTGCCGATCCCTGCCTGGCATCGGGATGCCAGCCCTTACCAACAAGGTTACCAGGAAGCCCTGAAGGACGTAGTTCAGCAATTTGGCCACCGCCCGAACTTTGTGTCGCTGAGCATGGATGATCTCGACCAGAACCTGGACTACTCCGACGAGGTCCACGCCAAGCGGCACCTGGCTCAAGTATGGTCTACCAGGCTCGCCATGGTGCTGAACTCATTCGTCTGCCAGGAGAAAGAGAAGGACGATACAGAACCACCGGTCGCAACCCTCCAATCTTCCCAACGCGTATTGGCTGTCCCGAAATCCAATTGAGACGTGATCCGCGAGCCGACCACCATCAAAGGATAAGACAAATGGAAAATGCCCAGCTCTACAGCAAGCTCACTGCCATTTTTCGGGAGGTGTTTGACGAGGACGAATTGAATGTTACGCCGCAGACCACGGCAGATGACGTCGATGGCTGGGACAGCCTGTCCCACATCCGCCTGGTACTTGCGGTCTCGAAGGCATTCGGCGTGAAGTTTTCCGCTTCAGAAATTGGGAACCTTAAGAATGTCGGAGAGTTCGCCGCTCTAATCGAGAAGAAAGCATGAGAGCATAAAAGTGGGCCGTGTCGTTCCTGCACTAGCTGGACTTGCCTTCCATCATCTGGGACTCGCGGTCGCATCCCCTGAAGCCGCGTTTCAGTTCCTGGCTTCGATCGGCTACACCCCGGGAAACTCGGCCTTTGATCCCATACAACGGGTCAACCTCGCCATGCAGCATCATCCCCTCATGCCCGATGTCGAAGTGATCTGGCCGAGTGAGGGCCCCTCTCCGATCGACAACCTTGTCCAGCGAACCGGTTCCATGATCTATCATTTGTGCTACGCCTGCCCAAATGCCGAACTGGCACTCGAGTCCCTGGCTGCCTCCGGAATCGAAATCGTTCCCGTGAGTTCCCCCGCGCCGGCGGTCTTGTTTGGAGGCCAGAAAGTGTCGTTCCATCATATTGCCGGCTTCGGCCTCATCGAGATGCTGGAGACCGGCGTCCCAGTCTGACCTCTAATCATCCGATCGAAAGGATACCGTCAGACGAATGACCACCGATCTCTACCACATTACCCCAGTCGCACAGCCCGAATTCTACGCGGCTTTGGCGTGTCTCGCGTCCTCCGGCACTCGCACGCTCTGACCGCAAATTCGTCGCACTTGATCCAGTAGGCTTCACGCACTTTGGCCCGAACCATAATGTCCAATCCTACCCAAGCTATCGTGTTCGGCGGCGCAGGCTTCATCGGTACACATCTGATGACGCGGTTGGTCGCTTCCGGGAGCTACGACCGGATCGTCGCAGTCGATATCGGCAAGCCAAGGGCGCGCGTCGATGGCGTTGAATATGTCCATCATGACGTCCGTGAGCCGATCGATCCGAAGGTCGGAGACGGAATGCCTGCCGACATCTTCAACCTGGCTGCGATTCACGTCACCCCGGGTCACCCGGAGGGTGACTACTATTATACAAATGTGCTGGGCGCCGTGAACGTCTGCCGATTTGCGAGGGAGACGGGCAGCCGGAGTATAGTCTTCACCAGCTCGATATCGATCTACGGTCCCACCGAAGCCCCGCTTGACGAGGATGCGACACCGGCGCCGGTCAGCGCCTATGGACGCTCCAAACTCTCGGCCGAGGCGATCCATCGTCTGTGGCAATCGGAAGCCTCGGACAGACGGCTCACTATCGTTCGCCCCGCTGTAATTTACGGACACCACGAGCGGGGCAATTTCACGCGATTGTCGCGGCTTCTCGAAAGACGTGCCTTCATCTATCCCGGCCGAACCGACACTATCAAGTCGTGCGGCTACGTGAAGGACTTGGTCTCGTCGATGTTCTTCATGGCGTCTCGCAACGACAGCTTATCGATCTACAATTTCTGCTACGAGCAACGCTACACGATCAGCGAGATCTGTTCGGCATTCTCCAAAGCTGCCAAATACACAAAGCCAACGATCACGATTCCGGTATGGCTAATGAATCTCGCCGTGCTTCCATTCGAGATGCTGCACGCTGTCGGCATCAAGACGGGCATCAATCGCGACCGAATCAGGAAGTTGTGGTTTTCCACGAACATTATGCCGAAGCGCCTCGTCGCCAGCGGCTTCAAGTTCGAATACGACCTGGCAAGCTCGCTTGCGGAATGGAAGCGGGAATCCTCCATCGAGGATTTTGATTGAGATATCGACGGCCTGACTGTTTCACGATCAATTCGGTGGAACTTCGGAACAGTCGTTCGCCCTGGTGGCGGGTGTTCCCAAGCCGGGCTTTTTCGCATCGGGCCGTTCGTGGTTGATCGCAGCGAACGGGCAGGATTCACTTCCCCCCACTGCGGTTTTTCGATCCGTTGCCCGCCCCGTCACACTCAGGCCGATATTGCATCGCAGAATTTACGAGTTCGTCGGCGCCGGTTCCATTTAGTCGGCATGGGACTTGCTCGATCTCTATCCAACAGATCGGCGAACCAATGATCTTCCAAGGCGGTGCAGGTCATCCTGACTGACAGTCGCAGCCCTGGGCGGGTTAGCGGAGATGCGCATTATGACGACTTTGCGGCGAACGGAACCGATCGCGCCCGGCAGCGTTGCCGAAACTTCCTTGGCCAACAACTTGTCAAACAATCCGACTAGCTATTCCATCGATGTCGGCGGCGGCACCGGTCAACTCACGAGCGCAGCGATCTCGACTACCGTATCCGCCGTGTCGAACTCTTGCTGACGTCAGGCAGTTCGCTCCGGCGCGTTACACGCTCACAGATTCAGCGCGGGGGCACGGCCAGGCTGATGCCATACATCGCAAATCACAATAGGTTCACGTAGGCGAGCCGGATGCTTCAAACAAAAATCACATCTCGCGAGATCGACTCCACTGCGCCCGAGGCCCCATCGCTGGAGCAGACGATCTCCTCTGCGCTTGCGCTGTTCAGCCGGCAGTATCCCGTGATCATTTTCACGTTGCTCCTGTGCATCTTTCTTGCCGGCGTCTACGTGTTCACGGCGACGAAACGATATACCGGCACGGCCATCCTGATGATCGACAGCCGCAAGATGCAGGGCCTGCAGACGCAGGCTACGACAAGCGGCGGCGACA
Organism: Bradyrhizobium sp. UFLA05-112; assembly: GCF_053572325.1. NCBI lineage: Bacteria > Pseudomonadati > Pseudomonadota > Alphaproteobacteria > Hyphomicrobiales > Nitrobacteraceae > Bradyrhizobium > Bradyrhizobium sp. UFLA05-112. Next base: position 13,991 of record NZ_JBANBK010000074.1, read on the forward strand.
ATCCGATCGATTCGGCGATGGTCGACAGTCAGGTCGAACTCCTCAAGTCCGAGGCGATCGCTTCCAAGGTCATCAAGGACCTGAAGCTTGTCGAGTCGCCCGAGTTTATGAGCGACGGCGGCGGCGGAGTGCTCGGTAGCATCAGCGACGCGATTTTCCGACTTTTTTCGGAGTCGAAGCCACCCACGGAAGACCAACTGCTGCGTGCAGCTCTCGCGCGCTTTGCAGGCGGCCTCAGCATCAAACGCGTCGGCGTGAGCTATGTTATCGAGATCGCCTTTCAGGCGTTGTCGCAGGAGCAGGCCGCGCAGATCGCCAACGCGGTCGCCGACGGCTATATCGTGGACTCGCTGGAGTCGAAATATCAGGCGTCCAGGCGCGCGGCGGTCTGGCTGCAGGACCGATTGAAGGAGTTGCGGTCGCAAGCATCCACCGCCGAACGCGCGGTCGCCGACTTCAAGGCCAAGAACAACATCGTCGACGCAGGTGGGAGACTACTGACCGAGCAGCAACTCGCCGAAATCAACACTTCGCTGACAACGGCCCGTAGCCAGCGAGCCGAGGCACAAGCCAAGCTCGAACGCATCACCACGATTTTGAATGCGGACACTGAGGATTCGACGGTCATTCTGAACGACCTCGCGACCGTGAGCGAAACGATGGCTAACCCGGTCATCACCAAATTGCGACAGACCTACCTCGAGTACAACGCCAAGCAGGCAGATTGGTCGAACCGATATGGATCGACCCATCTGGCCGTCGTCAATTTGCGCAACCAGATGCGTGAAATCCGGCGCTCGATTATCGATGAGCTGCGACGTACGGCCGAGGTCTACAAGAGCGACCTTGAAATCGCCAAGGCGCGAGAAGAGTCCAGCCAGAAGAGCTTGAACGAAACCATCGCGGTGTCGAACAACACCAGCCAGGCCCAGATCGTCCTGAGGGATCTCGAAAGTAACGCGCAGAGCGCCCGCGCCCTGTCTGACAACTTCCTGCAGCTGTACATGGTCTCGGTTCAGCAGCAATCGTTTCCCATTACTGAAGCGAGGGTGATCACCCAGGCCGCGTCGACTCTTCCCAACAAGACGTCGCCAAAGACGACACTCATCCTGCTCGCAGCGTTCGTAGGCGGATCGATTCTCGCGAGCATCGTCGCGATGTTGCTCGACATGATGGATCGCGTCTTCCGAACTGTTTCCCAGGTCGAGCAATTCGTGCAGACCAGCTGTCTGGCCTCAATCCCTGTCATAGAGCAAGGTGTGGTCAACGCCCTTCCCGCGCAACCGCGCAAGGCGGCATGGCGATTCGGTAAACGCGGCAAGCCCAAGCCGCAGCAGGCGCCGCCTGGAAACGGCGGATCCGGCACGACCTCGCCACTCTCGGGATCGGCGGCGGGTTCCGGTCATCCGCAGCCACACCGCGACCGTCTGCTTTCGACCGAGGAGAGCGTCGGGCGGTACGTGATCAACGCCCCGTTTTCGCGCTTCGCAGAAGGGTTTCGGTCCATCAAGCTGGCCAGTGATCTTGCAAATTACGGTTCGGCGTCCAACAAGGTTTTGGGGATTACCTCAGCCCTTCCGAACGAGGGCAAATCAACCATCAGCGAAGCCCTGGCTCAGACGTTGGCCCAAAGCGGCTGCCGTACCCTGCTGATCGACGGCGACATTCGCAATCCAAGCCTCACCGCAAGGCTTACGCCAACTGCACAGGCTGGCTTGATCCACGTCGTCGTCGGTCAGGCCGACTGGAAGGAAGTGGTCTGGATCGACCCCCAGACAAATCTGCATTTTCTTCCTTGTGCGGTCACATCGCGTTTCCCGAATTCGAGCGACCTTTTGGCCTCGCAGGAGATGGAAAACCTGTTCCAACAGCTACGCCAACACTACGATCGCATCGTTCTCGACCTTAGTCCGCTGGCGCCGGTCGTCGACGTTCGGGCGACCAGGGGGCTGGCTAACTCCTATATTCTCGTCATCGAATGGGCGAAGTCTAAGGTGGATATCGTCGAGCGCGTGCTAGGTGAAACGCCGATCGTGCGCGAGCGTCTGCTGGGTGCAGTTCTTAACAAGGTGAACGTGTCGGTGATGAGCCGCTACGATACATACGGCGCAGCCTACTATCGCAATCGATACTACAAGAGGTATGGTTACGTCGATTGACGTTCAAGCTTGGCTTGATGCTATCGCCCCACAACATCACGGTGTCATGCGGCGCGATGGATTATGTTTTAACAGGCCTTAGAGTACGACATGAAGAATTCGACTCCGGCGGAGGTTACGTCTGCGTTCATGATGATGCGCATAATCTTGCTCTGCGCTGGTGTCTTGGTGTTGCCGTATGGTTCCGGCCGAGCCGAGCCGCTGCGTCCGGGTATTCTGAACTGCGCGTCTGGCGTCGACGCCGAGCAGCGTCGACGTTGCGACGAAGAGGCGCTCAGGCAGGTCGAGGCCGGCAGCCAGTCGACACAGCTTGAGGGCGGTTGGCGATTGGTCAAGAGCAGAAATCCCGACGGTGGCGCCGACGCCATTTCAGTGATGCACGTCGTCGATGGCGCCAAATCGGATGCGCGCCTTGCGGGCTTGAACTTGCAATGCGGTAAGGACGGCATCGAAGTTGTGCTCATCGTTCTCGAACCCCTGTCCCGCTCGACGCAACCGAACGTGACCCTGATAGCAGGAGAAAAGCAGGCAGAGTTCCAAGCAACGGTGATCCAGGGCGGAGTGGCGCTGCTACTGCCCGCCGATGCCTCCAAGCTTGCTGCCAGCGACTGGCAGAACGCAAACGAGCTTGCCGTCGAAATCGGAACCAAGCCGAGCGCCATCCGCGGGGCGGTGCCAATCGCCGGACTGGCTACGGCCCTACGTTACTTGCTGCAAAACTGCCATGCCCGGTAATTCAATCATGCCCATCAATCCCGCAAATCGACTGCATTCGGCCCGGTGGCGCGCCACCGACCGATGATCAGTCACATTCTCAACGAACAGCGCAATGAGCAAGACTGCGTTAGATTCACATGTTCGCCTATGGGATAGGCGCCAACGTGAGCCCTTTGCCGCGGTGAACTCCATTTCCCCTTCGAAGTCTCGCGGCTTGTCGATCGCTCATTACCTTCTAATCACATTGCTGGCCGCGGCTCCGATCTTGGCGATCGCAAACGGCGCCTTCGCACAGCATATGGTTGCGCTCGTTGCCGCCATGACTATGGCCATGGCGGCAAGGTCGCCGCAGGCCGAACTCGCGTCTGCTGCACAATTGCTGAAGCAATTTTTGCCCGTGGTCCTGCTTCCGATCGTCTGGATGGCGCTGCAAATTTTTCCGGCGCCCACTGTTTCGCTTGCAAACCAAATCTGGTCGGCGACTTCGGTCGCATTGAACCAGCCATCCCTACCTGGCCGCATCAGCGTTGCCCCCGGCGCAACGTTGCAGAGCTTGTTTCACTATCTGGTTGCTGTGTCGCTGGTGGTGTCGACCGTCATCATCACCAAGGATCGCCACAGGGCCGAAACGATCCTGTTCGCGTTGTGCGCGGTAACGACCTTCATGTCGATCGAGGTCCTGCTCCACCGATTCGGTTTGTTCACCGGCATGATTTCCGGGACGAGCGCCGCTACGAGCCCATTTTCGGCAGCAGCTGCGCTCGCAGTATTGGCAAATGGTGCGCTCGTTGCCCGGGCACTCGAACATCACCTGCACCAACAGGACATCCACAATCTGGCCTCGCTCCAGCTGTGGGTCGGGGTTCTTTCCGGTCTGTTCGGAATTGCCGTGGCGTTCGCCGCTATGGCGACCCTCGAACGAGGCGCCTTGCTGGCGGTCACTGGCTGGGGATTGACTGTCCTCGTCTTCATCGCCGCTGTCCGCCGCTTGGGATTTCGCTCCTGGCCATCGGCGATCTTGTTTTCAATCCTTGCAGCAATGGCCGGCCTCATGGCGCTACCGCACTCTCAATCCGGTGGTTCGAGCCTCCTTGGATTCGCCAACCTCTCCCCGGAAGCGGTCGCACCGGTAAAACACCTGCTCTCTGATGCACCGTTGTTGGGGAATGGCATCGGAACATTTGGGCTGACGTCGATGGCCTATCAGGAGTTTGGCGTTGGAGCGTTGGCGATACCTCCTTCCACCGCAATCATGATCGCTATCGAGTCGGGACGACTGGCGATTGTGGTCCTGGCAGGCTTCGCCGCCCAGCTCTTCTTCGTTAGCTTTCGCGGCGCCGTACGGCGAGGACGCGATTTCTTTTTCGCGGCTGCCGCGGCCGCCGGCATTCTGGTCGTACTCTGCGAGAGTTTCCTCGATTCTAGTCTCTCAAGCCCGACGATCCAGATCGTCGTGGCAGTGATGGTCGGACTTGGACTTGCACAATCGGTGGGCCGGACCAGCGTGCGCCAACCGTTAGGCGACAGCAGGCTCGCGCCATGAGATTGCCTTACATCGAACTAGCCCGCCGAAAATGACCTCCTCACGCAGATTTCGCATTCTTCTGACTGCGTTGGCGCTGATCATCGGATCCCATGCGATGGTCTTGGCCATAGCAGAGGTGATGGCGTTGGAGCACACGACATTTCCTGCCGATGCAGCCAGGATTAGCTCGCGCTGGACTGAAGATCTGCCCTCCTCACTGGCAACGCTCTCTCCCTTCGGATCGGAGCTGGAGAGCAATCATGCCCTGATCGCCGCTCTGCAGGCGATCCAGTCTGGTCAGCAAAAGCCGGCGACCGTGCGATCGACAAAGCATGCAGACGCCATCGGCAGGGTCAGGCGGACGCTCTCAATCGCGCCTTACAATTCTGAACTGTGGCTGGCGCTGGCGCTGCTTCAGGCCCAACGCGACCCCCACGATCCCGTCGCGGTCGAGGCGCTGAAGATGGCTTATTATATCGCGCCAAACGACCAGCGCTTGATCCCAGTGCGGATCGACATAGCGAGCCGCTCCGATGCGCTGGCCATTCCGGACGTCAAGGACCTCGTACGCAACGATGTTCGGCTGATTTTGACCCGAGAGCCTGAATCGAAATCAGCACTCGTGTCGGCCTATCGGCGGGCATCAGACCTCGGCAAGGCTTTCCTGGAAGACGCTGTCGAATCGATCGATCCGTCATTCCTTGCGACACTGCGCGGCTGATTACGATGCGGTCAGCAGTCCATGCATGCTCGCCGTTTGACGACCGCTTCCCCTCTTGCTCTTCGATCCTAGTCGCGGCCTCGCCGAATGACGCGCGATCGACCGCTCTCAATCGGCTTCCTGATACATCAGCGCGACTGCGGTGCGGAAAATGATCCTGACGTCGAGCCAGATGCTCCAGTGCCTCACATACCAGGCCTCGCACTGCACGCGCTTCTCCATCAGGTCGACGGTGGGCGTCGCTCCCCCGAAGCCGTTGGCTTGGGCCCAATCGATCAGGCCGGGCTTCATTTGGTAGCGCCAGACGTATTTGCTGATTAAACGGTCATAGACCAGCGCATGCGGACGCGGCCCGACCAGGGAAACCTCACCCCGCAGCACGTTCCAGAGCTGGGGCAGCTCTTCAATGCTGGTCTTGCGCAAGAACTCTCCGACTCGCGTCACCCGCCCACCATTGGCTTGCGGGACCTTGGAGCCGTTCTCGGCCACGCCTATGCTGCGGAACCTCCAGATCTCGAACGGCTTGCCGTTGAGACCACGACGCGACTGGCGAAGAATGATCGGGCCCGGAGTTTCCAACTTGATCAGGATCGCCGTCGTGATGATCAGTGGTGCCAGCGCTACAAGGGTGACGGACGCACATCCGATATCGAGACAGCGCTTCTGAAATCGTTCGCGCACCGACAGGGAAGGCCTCTGAAGCTCAATAGCGACGGCTTCGCTGACTGGCAAAAGCGGCCGCGCGCTCGACTCCGCGATCGAGTAATCGCGACTCGGCTGCAGAATCGTCGGTCTCTGCAACTGAGTGCCGCAGTTCGGCTCCAATATGCGGAGTTCATCGGAGCGATACGCGCTCGCAGACATATCGAACCCTCCGCTCAGCGGCAACGGCCGCGTGAACCAAAAACCAACAAACACAACAAGTTTTGGCGAAAGGAACGAGCACAACGCGGAATGGGCTGCAACTGTTGCCCATCCAAGTTTGGAAGTGCGCTACAGAGCGAAGTTGCTTACCAAACACAGCGACATTGTGGCGCCGCTTCAAAGAGCTAAGTTGCGCGGGCTTGATATCATATCTCGAATTCTTCGTTGAGCAGCGGCCAGGCCCTCCCGCCGGAGGCTGGGAAACGTGCCCCGGTTATGTTTTCACACCGGCGAGAGCAGGAGCCCGGCGTCAGTCGCGATCGGTTCCGACGATGTTGTGCTTCGCCTCGAAGAACCAGCGATCCCAGGTGTGTCGATCGCAGACCGTAGTTGTCCCGGTCGCAATGACGATCATTGACGTAGCCGACTTTTGCCCGAATTGATAAAAACGACCGAGAGGGCTCCGAGGGCAGTTCTTGACCCCATACTTGATCCTGTATTTTTGGAAAGACCGGATGTCGGCTATACTTGTCATATTGAGCATCTGGCTGCTGCTCAACGTTCTGTTCGTTCTGATCGTGGTACCTCCAAGGAAATCGAGCTCACGGCCCTCAAGAACCACCTTTGCGCCCGCTCCGATCGACAAGCACAAAGACCGGCTTGATCAAGGCGAACCAGTTTCGCTTCGCCATGTCTTCGTATCACGTGCGTTGGGAACCTTTTTCATCCTAGCCTCGCCGCTGACCGCGGGACGTGATGCGATCGTGCGGCTCCGGAAGAGGATGCAGGATCCAGGACAGCGCCGCTGACAAGGTTAACGCAAGACCTTTGACGCAAAGCCCTACGGATGGGTTCTTGGTGCTGCTTCTCCTTGCGCTTCACGTAGACGCTAGTAGGCCTCCTGGAACAATACGGAAGCCGCCGTGCGCGACAAGATCTTGAGGTCGAGCCAAATGCTCCAGTTGCTGACGTACCAAACGTCATATTCCACCCGCTTCTCCATCAGGTCGATGGTCGGTGTTTCACCACGGAAGCCGTTAACCTGGGCCCAGCCGGTCAGTCCTGGCTTCATGTGGTGGCGGTAGACGTAGTTAGTAATAATCTCATCGTAGTATTTGTCGTGCGCAAGCGCGTGCGGGCGCGGCCCAACCAATGACATATCGCCGCGCAGCACGTTCCAGAGCTGGGGCAATTCATCGATGCTCGTCATGCGAAGGAGACGCCCGATCCGCGTCACTCGCGCGTCATGCTTCGTTGCCTGGATGATCGTCTGACCGTTCTCGCAGACCGTCATGCTACGAAATTTCCAGATTTCAAAGGGCTTGCCGTTGAAGCCCCGTCGCGATTGCCGGAAGATCGCGGCACCAGGTGAATCCAGCTTGATCAGAACGGCGACCATCACGAGCAGCGGCGCCAAAGTGACAAGAGCAAAGGCCGCGACACCCACATCAAGGCAACGCTTCTGCAGGCGCTCGAACACGGTCAGCGGAGGTCGCTGGATCTCGATCGCCACCGTGCCGCTGACCGGCAAGAACGGGCGTGACACGAGATCGGCGATCGAATTATCCGGAAGAACGCGTATCGGCTGCGGCACCGCGCGCAGATGTTGTCCGAGCTTCGGCAGCAACGGCAGCTCATTCCAGTCAACCGCAAGAAGATACTCGTCGACATCGACCGCGCGCGACTGCCGGATGATATCGCGAATCTGTGTCTTCCACCCGCTATCGCCATTATCGTTGGCAAGCACGAAATGGCGCACCACGTCGAACCCATTCCTGCGCAGGTCCTTGAATCGATCTGTGGTGAAATCAATCGGCCTGAGACTAAGCAGTACAACCTTCCGATCGACCAGCCGGCCATTCGCAAAACTCGTGCCGAGTGCAAACTGCCATGCGAAGCGCAGACTGAGCAGTCCGATGCCGCCGACTGCAGCAAACAAGATGACGGTGCCGCGGGAGAGATTGTCCGTCGATTTCAGTAGAAACGCCGCGACGGCAAGAATCGTCAGTGACGCGAGCCAAATGATGAGAGCTTTGCGCAACTGCCAGACGAGGTTAAGCAACCGATGCGTCGCGTACACGCCTTTGAAATAGGCAATAGCAACGAACACCGCGCCTACGATTAGTCCCGCGCCGAGCGAGGCTCCGTCAGCATTGGAAGCGACGATGCCGCTGTAGAACAGGGAAGCCACGACATAACAAAGCAAGATCAGCAGGAAGTCGGCCGCAATAACGAAGACCTGAAAGGGACGCTGCAGAACGGCGCCGTGCGCTGACGAGACCGTCTCAACATCATCTGAACCGTATGTTGCTACAGCCATTCGAACCTCTGCGTGTCGATCGGATTGCTTCCGAGAGGAGACTTGATCCCTGGAGCGCGCGACACTCGTCGCGATCGCGAACACTTGCGAATTTCGACGCGGAGGTTGTTGACTGATCGCAGCGATATTGTGGCACCGCACGCAAAATCTTTGCGATGCAGAGAAGCATGCGATCTCTGAATTGCAGAGACAGATTCTCGAGGCTGTTTTGTCGGCGTTAACATTTGATAAGTGATGCGCGGCACCTTGCATCAACACGCTTGTTGATGGTTTACAACAGTTGATCTCGCGCGACGACGTCTAGCGGACAATCATCGCTTTCATGAGTTATCGGGCGCTCGCTCTCCATCGTCACCGCCCGTACGTGTCATGTCAGAGTCCATGCCCAAAATTTAGTAACGCGGCACTTGTTGCCGCATCAAGCCCTCGGGCGTCGTTTGCAGTTCCAGACCTCATGTTGTGATATAGCGACGGAACACTGTAGCGACGGAGCAGTTCCGGTCGGTGTGCTGAAGAGCTGGACGTGAAGCCGAGAGGACCCGCACGCTCGAACACAGATGGCCACGCTTCGGTTCCTTGCATCTGGAAAAAAACAATCTCCGAAGTTCCGGGATACGGTTCCTCACGTTTCATGGAAGCGCGCCGGGAACTTTTCAGCGCAGCATTCATGAAATAGGCCATCCTTCGGTGCTGAATGACTGCCTTCCGCGTGGGCAGCGCATAGGCGCTGATGTCTTACGTTGTCGGATTCTGACGAAGCTGCATCTTGGCTGAATGCCAATCTCGCCAACATCGATACCGGCGCCTATGCAATAGGCGGCCCTCACGACGACCCAAGACAGTCGCATGCTCGAGAGGGCCACAGAACCGCTCTCCGGCACAAACCACCACAGTGGAAGCAACGCACGGACGATGCCAGGAGGTGGCGGCCGGGCAGCAGTTGCGCGGCTCAAATTCGTGCAAGGCAATCGCCTCCGTCAAATAGCGGCACGTGTGCGAATGGCGCTGCCATCTGGTGGGGGCAACGAAAACGTCGAGGTCCAGTTAATGAGCGCATCAACTGCCCCAATCAGATGCTGGCGCTACCGAGTGGACGTCGCGGCGAACGCCCCTCCGCGTGGAGCCGTTCTCGGCTTCTTGCATCTTCTCTAGCTACCCGCATGCAAGGAAGGGCACGCCCTTTGGAAGTCAGCCTGGGCCAGAGCTTCATCGAGCGCAGCGATTACTCGCAATCCGTATTTTCCTGACGAGCAAAGGATGCGTTGGGATTGCAATGGTACCCAGCGCCCTTAGGGAACTCCGGGTAGCGCTTTCCTCACATGGACAGGCGTCCCTCTTCGGACGCAGGAGGCGGTCCACGGTCATTTAATTTTGTTCTGATTACGTTTAATGATACAAGATCAGCATTTCTAATCATCGGCGTTACAATGGTGACCCGTTCCCCGCCTATCGCGTCCCATATACCGGCAAACCAAGATACTTATCTCGTGCTGGATGACCTAGGCGGGCGGCTCGGGCGCGCTTGGTGCGAGACGGATGAAGACAGTGCGGACCGAGCAACACTAATTCGGCGTCTTTTGGATGGTCAGTACATTCATCCAGCACGCATCGTGGCCTTCAACACGGCCGAGGGCTGGTCTCGCGATGTAACTGCGGAAATCGCTGATGAACTTCGTCGCCGTTTTGTCGAACTCGACGAGATGGAGCCATCCGTCCTTGAGTTTCTCGACAGACTAGTGAGGCGTCGATGACTTTCGTATCCCCAAAAGCGGCCTACCAAGCGATCTCACCTCGACAGCAATCGCGCATTCGGGCGATTCGAGCCGGCGCGCTTGTGAACCACGCATTGAGCTTGGGTGCTCCAGCTCCGCTGATGCCGCAGCTCCCTTAATACGCTCCGCCTATATGCCGTCTCTCTCCGGAAAGCGACGACCCCGACATCCAGGGGGCTGGGGGCAGGTGGGGATGATGCCGGGGCCGTCGTCAGGTTATCGCCTCGCGGAATCACCGCCAAGCCTCCATAGCTTATCCTATTTTTAAATAATTTAAACCTTTAATTTCGATTAATTTTATATTTTCGATTTATCGGCGAGGTAAGCATGGCGCCAGACGCCCCGACGCTAATCTCGGGACGATCAATCTTCAGTTTCCCCACCGGGACGCCGTCCACTCCAGGAAACCGGTGGAAACCACCACTCTGCTCGCCGTCGCGCCTTATCGCCTGGCCGTTCAACACGAAATTGACCCCGGCACCCGAGCGTCCGCTTTGGAGGCGATGGGGATGGGTTGCCGGGGTCGTGGTCAGGTCCTGTGCTTGATGCGTGCATCCGGCACCAAGCTTCGTCACCTTATTATATTATCTTGCAACGATCTAGTTAATTTTAAAAACTTTAATTTATTATTTTTAAATGGCCCTTCAGGGCAAATGGTAGATGGAGACGGCTCCAGTCGCAGGGGTTTGAGCCGAGCCGCCAGGTCCTATTCCATGTGCCAGCATCCATGGCAATCGGCACCGACATTTCCGTAGATTACTCGCTACGCAGAAGGGGCGTCGAAATGATGCAGTTTGTGCCCAAGCTGGCCGCAGGACCACCGTGATCTTGGCTTGAAAACTGTCGCGAGCAGTTTTGTGCTGACCTTGGTGCAACCGCAACGAGAGGCTGAAGCTCGCCTCCATATTCGGCGGTCCGCCCCCCGCGCAATTCCTTTTCCAAGGCTGCGGTCAGCGTCGGCCTTCCTCGGCGCCAGGGAGATCCCCTCGTGAGACGGAGTTCACTGCTCTGACCTACGGTCTGTGCTCTGTCGATTGAGCATCTCGAGACGGCGTTCAAGTTTTTGCTTTTTGGCAGATAATCTTGCGGCGAGAATATCGTTGACCGCGCTGTGGAGTTCCCACAGCTCGTCAACAGACATATTCTCAAACTGTTTCCGATCCATGATCCCCCCGAATCATGCTTTCATAGTTTGAACTCACTGCGCGGCGGCTGGCAACTAATCGTCGGTTTAGCGCATCAAGTACTGTTAGTTGTGATTCCTACGTGCCGACTGTCGTTCGATGTCCGAAGAGGCTTGATGAAGCCGGACAAATCCCCAGCCGCGCCGCCGTCGTTTCTCGCCTGGGCAGTCTTCAAAATTGAACGAAAACAGCGGCCTGCGATTTGCGATTGCGCTATCGCTGCCGCTCTCGTCTTTTGCCAACGCGACGAAGCGCTTAATCCTCAACTTACCGAACTGGACGAGTTGCGAGCCCGAGCGCGCGAAGCGTCGCGGAAAGGCAACCCCGTTGGGGGCGTCCATCGCCAGGCGGCGAGCCGAGGCAACGAGCGATTAACGATGAACTCGTAGCATGGTCTTGTCGTTGATCTGTAGCTACCCCACGCGAGGTGGTTCAGCAGCTGAGTCAATACCATGAAGGACCTCAGGGAAAAGTTGGAGAACCTCCGCGCCGATGCCGCGGAGTTCGCCCTCATGAGCAGGCGGGCGAATGATGCGGAAAAGCGGGAACGGTTCGCACGCTTGGCAGATGAGATCGCAATAGAGGCTCTTGAACTTGAGCAGATTCTCGGGCGGCAGAGCGTGCGCTCAGGCCCGGTGATCGAACCGGACTCGGCTTCGATCGACCGACACAATGTGGTGCCGCTTGAAGTGCGATCGAAGCCATAAGGACGATCGTACGGCGGGGTCGCGCGGGCGTGGCTCTACCGTAAGCGCCGGAGCACGCTCTCTCTCCTGAAGAAAACAGAAGTTGCTATGACGGAAACACTCCAACCGAATTTCCGTGTTGAGGATTGCATTGCAGCATTCTGACCTCAGGTTCCAACGCAGCCAACCGCTGTATTTGCTATAACAGACACGGTTAATCGCAATGGAGTGCGGTTTAATGCATGACGAGAGCTGGCTCTACAAGCTCTCAGCGACGCGCAGCGCATCCTTGAAGAATACCTGAAGCCTCAACCGCGCACTAACGAGCGCGTTATTCTCGATCAACTGGTTGAGGTGTTCGACTGTCCCGACCTTCTTGTGGCAATCGCCGCTAGCGCTATCGCGGTCCCCTTGCGCAAGCTTGAGCGCCGTCCGCCGAGTTCCCGCGCGTTCGGTGCGCTTGCAACAGTCTATTCCGACAACTTCCAGTATTTCAACCCGCTTGGTCATTCACGACGTAGCAACGCGGCAGTATTGGTTCCAATTCACGAAGCCCATAACACACGCGACTCACTTTCACCCACTCGCTGCCCGAAACCAAACGGCTACTGCCAGGAAAGCTGCTGGGAGCCAATCGCATCGGCGAATGGATCGCGTGGAACTTGGGTCGCCGAAACATTGCTTGAGGGGCGACATTTGATCGCATTTAACATATTTAATGAATCTTGGGAAAACATGAGGATATAATCGTTTAAGTTGTCACAGCCGCGCAGGGAGAAAGTCAATGAAGATTGCCCAGGGCACTTTAACCGCCGCGGCTTTCGCTCTCGCTCTGGTGTTGTCCGCGCCACCAGCATCCGCCTGCAATGGCAACGGAAACTGTGAGAACGCTCCCGGCCAGATCAAAAAAGGCGGTGATGCGCACGGAGCTCCCGGACCTATTGCGGGCGCAGGACTGCCCATTCTTGCAATCGGGTATGGCGTGTATTGGCTGGTGAAGCGCCGGCGACGGACTGGATAGCAGGCAGTTCTGATTGTCACGCTCCGCCACTTGGTCCCCTCCAAAAACCGGCTCGCGGCGTGATCAAGATCTCGCGACAGTCGCCCCCTAACCCGTGCACGTACATAGATCGAGCAATCTTTCGCCAGTTTGAGCTTTTGCTCGGATAGCGCCGTTCCTTGTCGGCGTTCTTCATTCCAGGGGCGCGCTGAAGCTGTTGCGCGTGGTGTCGTACTCCTCGAGCTCAGTGTCATCTGCTTGGGCGAGGAGCGCCTTCCGATCGCCGCGCGCGTTGTCATTATTGAACCCGGCGTCATGTGACGCGAGTAACTTGCTCGTCGCGTCTAGGATCGCCGGGCCGTGATAGGCGCTTGCCGATTGCGGACCGATGGATTTGCGATCGCTCCCGACTAAACGCGTCGGCCACCTTGGTCGCGGTCACGCTGCTGCGGCGACCATCAGGATCGGTGCCCATGATCTCGAATTTTTGCAGCGATGAAGATCGGAATGTGAGCATCATTTGCGCCTCACCTGTCGCCGGATCGTCGCGATGGTCGCCGGTCTTGTGCATCTGCCGATAGTGGACCTTTTGCTCGGCGTTGACACGCGCCTGCGCGCACGGCAGCCAGAGCGCGTGGCCTTTGAGGCCGCCGCCTCCCAGGCCCGCCGAGCAGCGCGTCGTCGTGGGGTCATCCGCACGCCGCACACTGTGCCGTAGCTGGAACGGTAGAGGAGTATCGTCATAAGGCTGGCGAAAGGCCAGCGGGATACTCAGATGACGCGCCCGCCCATTGATAGCTAAGCACTCGGGATATCGATCGCCCATTGCCATGGGTGGCACGTTGTTTGCGAGTTGGCCCATAGAACGCAAGGAGGCGTGCAACTATGGCACAGCAAGCTCGCATTCTTAGACGCCAAAAGCCCACTCTGACACATATTGCTCGCCAGCTTGTGACGTTGCTGGAAGCGATCGACGAACTCGAGGATCTGCGAGAGAAGGTCCGGCTCGCCGAGGCAGCCCGGATTTTGCATTAGCGTCCCGCTCCAGGATGCGAACCACAGGGACATCGCCAACTTTCATCGTCTCGTTGGCTATGTTGTCACATCCAGCGGCTCGCCGGGCGCCTGAATTACAACGGATAAGTAATTTGCAAGCCATTTGGGATCCCGTTTCTTTGCCAGGTCGGCGGCAAGGGTGCGAATTAGCCACGAGCTCCCGTTCAATTTTAATGAGGCAACGATACGTCTTGTCGCGTAAACGACCCAGATCAACTTTGGGGGACAGCTACTTCTAGGACGTCGGCGGGACCTGTAAACTAATCTCCCTCGCAACCGCACTCATTCGACGGAAAGCTACCTTCGCGTTTGAGATTTTCCCCATGATCGAACGTCGGGCACTGAAGCGCGTCCCGATCAACCGGCCGATGCATGCCGTGCTTCGAATTCCCGGGGCTCATGCGTAGCGCTTCATCAAACCCAAAAGACGCATCTTGATGAACGCGTCCGATTGCTCTGCGAGATCCTGCAATATCTTCGCGCGCGACCCATTAAATTCGTCTGACATGGTCGCCATGGCAGCAGTATGGCGGCTTGCTGCTCCCGAGAAAGGCCGTATCCCGGCGCTCGCCACTCCATCACGCAATCCAACGCTTGCGCCTGCAAAATCGGCGGGGCCGCCATCTCTCGACGGTCGGCCCCTAACCTTGCGGGTACGCAGGTCCCACATCTGACCATCCCGTTCGGCTACGCCAGACCTTCATGGAATTGCAGCCCGGCGACAACATCATTTCGCAATTTAAGTAAGCGGTGAAGGTTAATTCCCCAGCGGCTGCGATGGCCTCCAGTTGGAAGCGTATCCGTGCCCCGAGGTCCCACTCGCCATGAGAGACCTTATCTACCGGCAGATACTCCGAACCAGAAAATGTCGTCGGGCCAGCAGATGACGATGAGCCGACGCTATGCTCTGCAACAGGAAAAGAGAGCGCCGCGAGACATCCTTGAGCATAGAGGCCGGATCGCGACGACGTATCCCAATCGCCGATCGGAGGCGCAAACGCCGGAGGCCCGCCGTGGGACAATGCGAGGCCCGCACCGGTCTGGGACGATGCGCTGCTCCGCACTAACAAAGCATCGCTCCGCGAAATCAACGCGCCTTTCTGTCGAACGCGCGGCGCTTGTGGGCAGCGTCCAGAGGATGTCGCGAGCCGTTTCTGTCAATTAAACCGAGTTTGTCGCCAGACGGGCTCCGCCTCGCCGCAGATTCGGCCCGTCGAACGCGCTCGCGCAGTTCAAGAAGCTCGCGATATGCTGCTTCGAGCGGATCCGAGTTGGCCAGAGATGTTCGCGCTGCGTAATTCGTACTGCCATACGATGAATATCTAATCATGAAATCGCGCCGCCTGTGTTCAGGCAAGGGTCCGCTCGAAAAATCCGTCGATCGATACCATTGCGATCTTGAAAGTTGCTCAACGTATCAGGGGCGTGCGGGTGCGCAAACGAACATCGCTCGTTAAGATTGATGCCAGCGTCAAAGGTTAAATCTGGAACCTATTTGGTGGCCACTCGACCAACGTGCTCCCGCGCAAAGCACTCTGAAGTCGGCGAAAATGAAATGGGTTTCGCGGCCGCGCAATTCCCAGGAATGCGCCTGCGCTCATACCTCGCCGGTGATCTGAGCTAACCAGCTGTAGCGGCTGGGCTCGGCGTATCTCCGATTGGGGCCTGAGCTGCCGCTCGTGTCTTTTGTCGAATGAGCTGTACGAATCTCGCAAACCGCATTGATGGGACGAGGTCAGAGAACATCTACTGTTGCGACCTCGGCGATTGGGTGTGCGACGCGCGTGATGAGCCGGTATCTCCGCAGCTCAATGGTGCTTGACTCGAGCGCCGCTGCAACTATGTGCGCCGGTCCACCATCGCGGAGAATTCCGCGTATCGGTCCAGCCGTTCATGAATTGCGCAGGCACAGGCCGGGTCGATTCCGCGCCTTGGCAACCAAAGCCCAAACAAACGCACGGCCGAGGGGCGGCAGGCCGCTCGATCCGCTCAGGTCATCTGCCGCTTCTGATCAAGCGCTGGCCTAATCAGGAAATCATCCAGCTTCCGACCGCCCCGAAGTTCTGGCCTGAGCCATCGAGGCAGTCGGCCACGACCCGACCAGGTCTCCGCCGGGTTCTTCGGATTACGATACTTCGGATGAACCGGGGGATATCGGCGGCGCTTACGATCAAGCGGAGCGTGTTCGTGAGCCATTCCAATCTTGCGCAACCGCTCCTCTAATCTCGCTTTTTCTGCCAATAACTTCTTCTCGAGTTCGGAGGCCGCGACTTCGTGAAGTTTCCAAAGCTCTTCAAGGGAGAGCGACTTCAGGTGATCAATGTTCATAGCGCGATCCGAGGTTCTTGGGAGCACTAACGAATAAAATCCACGCGGCAGAGACAAGCCCCCGCTTAGAAGGCAGTCTCGCAATCCACATTTAATTGCGGCACTTGGCATCGAAAAAGGCTCAAGAGTGATAATTTTGCGACAATCGCGTGAAATTGAAGGCATTTTAACCGAGGGACCGGATTTGAGCAGCCACTGAAGGGCACGGTCATTCGGCGTGGATTGCGTGCGAGCTCAAGCTAGTGCGGTGGTTAATGCCATCACTGAAAAGCGATAGGGTCTCGTGGACGATCCCATTTAATTCCCGCACGTGGCTCAAATATGGGATAGTTCACAGAATTGTTTGATGGCTTGAGTAAGGTACCGCCGCACAGTTTTCTGGTTTTCGGGGACGAGTGGATGACGCGAAAGTTTTCGCCATTGGAAAAGCAAGCCGCGGACGCACTGAGGCGAGCGCGGCGACTTCCGGTTGGTCCGCACCGGAACGATCTTCGGCAACTTGCACGGGGACTTCGTTTGCTGCACCGCAAAGGAATGGACGCGCTCATCCACCAGCGAAGCACCGATGTCCCTGTCGAAGTCAATCATCTCGCCCAAAGCAAGCTATCAACATAGCCGGTCTAGGCCACACGACTTCGGCGTTTGCCACGCACAGGGCTACGATGACTGCTTCAATTTGACTTCGTTCTGCGCGAATTGTATCGCCCCCATCTGCTGCCGCAGATCAACGCGCGTAGGGCCGGTTGCAGTGCGTCAGCGCGCAGGCCTCATAGCATTCGAAACCATAGGTAGCGCACGACGGACAGCTTCGGTCCATCATTCGATGGCTTGGGCTTATCGCGCCGCTCGCGTTTCCACGCGGTGCCCGCCCGCTGCCTCGCCTGCTCCCTTTCAAATTTGATTGCGACAGCACGCTTCTGTTTGACGGGTCGATCAGCGCGACTTCGTACTGGTTCTCAGTTTTGTGGAAATCTGAGTCCGACGAAATCGCCCCATCGCCAAACCACACGACAGTGGCGAGGAGACTGATACCCGTCAATTGCCAGATTGAATTCAACAGGAAGAAGCTTTGTGCCCCCAAGCCACACGCCGGCTCCGTCGAGCGACATGTCACGGACACGACAATGCCGCGCCAGGATCAATTCGCCACAAAGGACGGTAGCATTCCGGTTGATCCAGTAGCGATGGCAAGTTCGTCGCTCCAGCAACAGAACCTCCTGATCGTTCAGTAGAGGCGCGCAATTTGGTGATGGTTGCGTCGGTCCTTCGCCTCGATGCTCACGCGCGCGACTCCGGCAATTGCGAGCGTCAGCAAGGCGATCCAAATGCATATGTCGAAAGCGGTCATCAGCTTTTGCATACGGATAACCCATCGATCAAACTAACACTGGCATCAACGAAAAGTGTAATTCAGTGTTGGGTGCTCACTGAGTTTCTTTGGGGACTTTCTCAAGAAGGCATCGACGAATTTCGCGAGGCGTTGGCGGCGTCAAAGAGCGCAACAAGTGCGATCGGGCGTCTTCCACATTGTCTCGGGAGACGTAGCCCTCGCGCAACGCGGTTTCCAAGGAGTGACAAGCCGTCGCAACCGCTTGCTCCAGCTGCCTGATGCGCGATTGTAACCTCGTCTGCCCTTTCATAGTTCGCTCTTCCAAGTTCAGCTGCGGCCAAAACTGCGACCGAAATTTCGATTGAGGTATCGAAAGGATATGTCCGTCATTAAACTCAAAATAGGGTATGGAGCTTCGCGGGTTGCCCCTTGGTCTTCCCAAGAAAAAAACCTCATAGGGGTTCCCAGCAATCCACCGAGCGCTCGTCCGCCGCCACGGAATTGCAAAGCATATTATTTGATATTTAAATAGCTGCAACATTTAATTGTTTATTATTATATTATATTGCGGTCCGGTTGCGTGACTCCCGAGCTAGCGGGACCGGAGACAGCAATGTTCGAGCCCAGCAAGACAAGGCCCGGGAACGGCGGATCTTGTTAGTCACCGCCAGCCGGCGGCGAGCAGTTGGCGCCAGCCGCTTCCGCCTCGAATTGCGAGCGGATTTCGGCTTGCGGTACCGAGGGCGAAGCCCGCTCCACGCCGAGAGCTATTCTTCCGCGAGGTCGCATTTTGCGCCGGAACGGATCACGACAGGGGAGTTGCCTTAGCGTGTTGCC
Organism: Bradyrhizobium sp. UFLA05-112; assembly: GCF_053572325.1. Lineage (NCBI taxonomy): Bacteria > Pseudomonadati > Pseudomonadota > Alphaproteobacteria > Hyphomicrobiales > Nitrobacteraceae > Bradyrhizobium > Bradyrhizobium sp. UFLA05-112. Next base: position 32,490 of record NZ_JBANBK010000074.1, read on the forward strand.
GTCTGTTCGCTGTCGGGTCTAATGATTGGCATGGCCAAGTTCACTCTCCGCCTTACAGTTACCATCGTCGTCGCTTGCATCGTGCTCGCGTGGGCAACGAACCATCGCGCTTGTGCCGAAGAAAAGGCGGTCAGGATCGTCGTGCTGGGAGATTCTCTCACTGCAGGATACGGAGTTTCGGCCATCGATGCCTTTCCGGCCAAACTGGAGCTTGCATTGAGAGGGAGAGGTCAAACGGTGGACGTTATCAATGCCGGCGTTAGTGGTGACACAGCTGCGAGGGGCCTCGCTAGATTGAGCCGATCAATCCCCGACGGAACCGACGCGGTGATTTTGGAGCTCGGTGCGAATGACATGCTCAGGGGATTCGATCCGACTGCCACTCGCGCGGTACTCGCGACGATTCTACGCACCCTCGAAGTTCGGAGAATTGTCGTGCTTCTTTGCGGGGTCCGGACCCAGCCCAGCCTGGGAGACGAATACAAGAGCGCTTTTGCAGCAATGTTCTCTGGTCTCGCCAGCGAGCACGACGTCTTGTTCTACCCGGCTTTCGACGATGCATTTGTCGACGATTCTCGGCTCAAGCAGCTTGACGGCCTGCACCCAACCGTGGCCGGAATCGACGCGGTCGTCACGCGCATACTACCAACAGTCGAGGCCCTGATCGACCGCGCGCGACGTAGAGAGCGTTGATTCCGTCCTTTTTGAAATCGCTGGTTTTTTGGTTTCGTCGCGCGCGATCTGCGGTTCTAGCCACCCGGGGGCGACCATAGTTCTAGCGGCGGGACTGCCCGGCGGGCGTCCCAATGTCACCGGCCTGGATCAATGGGCCCCAAAAGACACGCTGCCCCGGCTCGATTCCCCTTCGCAGTTATTGCCCGCCGCTGCTCCAAGCACCATAAATTGCTGGGAGCGCGCCGGTGATGGCTGGGCCATTGCCCGAAGGAAGCCGAAACGGCAAGGTGAGAGCGCCCAGGTCGAGCTCCGGTCAACCCAACGTCAGGCAGAGCTGAGGGTCGGATGGTGCATCGGAGCCGTAGGCCGCTACGCAAGTAGCAGCGCCTCGGTTGCCGCGATGTGGCGTTCTTGACGAGCTAATGTGGAGGGTGATGTGGCCCTGCATTTTACTCGCGTCGACACGGCAGTGCGTGAGCTTGAAATATGGATGGCGAGCGACGACGGATATTCGTTTGTGATCAGTAACGAAAGCCGTGCCGGTCCTGGGCTTCACGGACAGCCCGGCTTTGTTGCCTCATGGCGGCCCATTTACATGAACAAGCCGGCAATCAAGCTTCCCGGCTCGCCCTTTACTACCCTCGCCGACGCCGAGAAGGCCTGCGAGGCCTTCCTGACAAACCTGAGGCGATGACGAATGGCCGCGCATCTCCATGGCTTCGTCTAGGTTGCGGATGGCTCCACTCGGCAATGATGGGAGATCTCAACATGCTTGGCGACTCGTTCCGATCGAAGACAATAACATTCGGACGATATTAATTTACAGTCGTTTAAATGGGCACCGGGAATGCCGAGGAAGTCAATACGGGGCTGTCCGGGCGGAACACTACTCGCAAATGCGTCCAGACTTAGCGACCGCTCGTGGAAAACTTTGAGATCAGGAGCGCATTGCATCGATCGCATGGGCGATCAAGACCGCTGCGCTGACGGTGACGAGTACAACAAGCAACCAGGTAAGGATCACGTTCGCCTCCGAGTTGGGAGTGAACGCGCTCATCCGTGCACAGTCAAAAACAACTGGCCGAAAATATCAATTTCGGTCTTAAGCTGAGGATTCGCGGCAACTGATGCGCCCGCTGTCGGCCCTATCGACAGAATGTCAGGAATAGCAGAATCCCAACAACGCAGGCCGCGAGAGACAAGAAATAGATACTCACGGCTAACACTCCCGATTCATCGGGCATTGAAGGTAAACGAGGCGAACACATCCAAACGCTTTTGCCCACTTTTCCCCCAAGGTTGTCCAACGGATTTCGGCGCCGGCATCAAGATGGCAGTCGACTAAGGCTGCCTCGAACTGCACGAGAGCGGGCCATCTGCGCGGTTCTTGAAACAGGGGCCGCCAACTGGACGGCTGTCGGCGACTGGTGCGGAGAGACGGGCGCCGCGACGCTAGCCAAGATGCACACCGCTGCCAATGACCAAGGGCAATCGCAAGGCAAGGCGAGCGCTGCGTCAGTTACTCAGGCGGCCCAATACTGTTCAGGGTTCGGCGCGGTTGCAATTGCTCTAGGCGCTCTTCGAGAATGCCCTTCCTCTCTCGGAGGATCATCGTCAGCTTCGCGTCAACATCTTCCCGCAATGACCAAAGCTCATCGGCGGACAGGTCGTATAGCAATTGCTCCTGTTGCTTCATGGTCGTCTCCGTCGTTGGAGGACACACCGAAGCAAAACTAGCATCCAATTTAGTTGGTTCCTAATTTAGTAACTTAATTTGGCCATGCCGATCACATCGATCGCCCAGGGGCCAGCGCGCGCGCCCGCAAGCGCTCTCCGCTACTTCTCTTCCTCTGAAGTGCAGCGTCGAGCCTTCTCTGCTCAGCCTTGAGCACACGATCTCGAAGCTTCTCCACTTCGGAAAGCTCAGTAGCAAGCGCATCAAGATGCTGGCGGAGAACAGTGGCGCGATCACAAATAGTCATTATACGCCTCAAATAATACCTGAGAAAAAAGAAGACCGGCGAAACGGAAACATTAAAATCACGCAACTCAAGCGATTGTTAGAGCATCCGTCAAGATACAACTGTGGGCAGGAAATGACCTGGGCCTGAAGTATCGATGCAGGGTGCTTCGAGGCAAACCTCACGCTCCAAGCTAACCACGAGTATAATTCTTTTTCACTTTCATTTAAATTTAAATTTGGAATTCACCACATTAATTTAGCGACCTTCGCCGACTCCGTGTTCCTGTTCACAACTGAGCCACCAGCCCCTCTCTCTGGGGCCACCGCCATCCGATAGCGTCCGCTCATGTCGGAAGAGCCGATCAGGCTCCGGGTCGGCGCTTTCTGGCCGCGCGTGCGAGGGAGCAGTTAGGTCCGGCGCAAGCGCAACTGCACAGACAATCAGGCTGGTCGAGACAGATGATCCTCAGTAGCTTTGCGGGTCGCCTTTTCGAACAGCCACCCCAAAGCTTCTGCGGGATTCGACCAACGCATCTCATCGATCTGCTCGGCCAGCTTAAGTGCGTGCGTAGTCAGCACCTCTATGTCGTGAGGATTGGCGCCGGCTTTTTCCAATGCCTCCACGCACCGGTTGAACGCCGCCAGATCGAGCTGAAGTTGCTCAACATTTGGCTCATGACGATTTGCCCCCAGTAGCTTCCATGCCCTTCTCCGCGCGCGCATTTTTCTCCCCCTAAGCGGTCACGCATTCGTGAGATCCGTTTGTGGCGGCAACAGGAAGATGGGAGGACCGAATTAGGGATGTTTGCGGGCCATACGCCAAAGGTGGGGCGTTAACTGGATGAAGACGTGTCGCGAGCTGCACCCGGCCGACCAATGCAATGGTTGCGTGTTGCTCTGGAGCGGCAGTGCCCAGGCTAAGGCGCCGAATGAACGCCGAGGCTATGTCGCATAAGGCTTACCGCCGAACGCCGGCGCCAACACGGAAGCCGCAGCAAGCAAAGCTTGCTCAGCTCGAAAGAGCATTGACCCGCATCCACATAGAGAAAATCAACGCGGCTCTCCGTACGCGCTCTAAGCCAGTGGGGACAAGTTGGGGTCGGCAGCAAGCGCTCGGTTGAGCGCGGCTGGCTCAAGCTGCACGCGAGCCAGCACCTTTGCGCCTCACAAAACATGGACGGCAAACCAAGAAACTCACTTCCCTTCGATCCACTTTCGTTCTCAAGCCGCACAACCTGGATGAGCTTTTACGGTTGCAAAAGAACGGAACGTGTCCGCGCTAGCGAAGTCGATATTTCGGGCGAGGCTCGCCGATTTGCCGAAGCGTCAATGTCTCGTCTCCTACGGCAGTAGCTATCAATCGAAGTGCTTCATAGGATTCTTCGGAGTCTTGACCGGCGACGCTCAACTGAAAGGCGGAAGGTCGCGACTTAAACGCGGATTCCTCCTCTTTTGCCAGATCGTTCAGTTCTTTGACGATCGCATCTAGCCGGTCCGCTATGCTCTGAATCTCGTGTCGGCGGTACTTATCCATTTAGCTGCTAAAACGGTCTCGGCATCCTTGGGGATGCAGGGGTGGGATGGATGCCGAGACCGCAGGTTGTGCTCGCACTCGGGCTCTTGGCGCGAACTTCTGCAGCCTAGCATTAAATTTGATTTTTTTCACAATTTAAGTAATTTAATTAAGTGCACGATTAATGCTGTTTAGCAAGCTTGCCGCAAATTCCTGTTTTCGTCTTATGTGGAGCTCTGCCTGGCGACCGCCGGCAAGCAGAGGCCATCGAGCCCTGATTGAATCCAGAGGTAAGCACGATGGGCTGCTGGTCCATCCGGCGGAAAGATCGCGCACCTGCTGTCGCGCCACGGCAGCCTCGATCAGGCGCTATCCGTGGGTCGCCGTGGCTACCCTGAAGAACCAGCAGAAGCACGTCACCAGGCCCTGCACCGTCATGGCAACGTGCGGCCGCGGTGGCCGCCGAGGTCGGTCGATGAGAACGCTGTCTCGGCCCTACCGTCCGCATCGGCCTCAAGCGCGGAGCCCGGGGCAACATGAATGGTCCTTTCCATACGGCTCACCCGGCTATTGCGATCACCTTGCCGAGCGAGCTTGAAATTCTTTCACCGCCGCCGTTGCTGTTGCCCGGCGAGGACGCCGGTCACTACCGATTGCTGCGAGGTGCGATATTTTCCGATGTCGCACCTCGTTCAGCCATCGAACGGTCGTTGGCCATCGATGTAGCCGAACTGTCTCGGGAGATCCGACGCTGTCGTACCCAAGCATGGAAGTCCATGTGCAAGCGCGCGGAGCTCTTGTCTTCTTCGAGAGCCTGCTCAATGCAGCACAAGCCAAACGTCTTCCGATTCCCAAGGAAATCAAACATCACCGCAGCTCAAGCCAAAGCAAGCTCGACGATTGCGTAAAGACAGGGACCAAGTAGTTTGCCCGCGATGCGCGTTTCACTTGCTGTGACAAACCATGTTCACTGGTCCGCGCCTCTTGGCGCCGTCCCAGTTCGGTTAAATCTACCAGTGGACTATCGTGTATGGTCTGCACTATAGCAATTGACGCATTCGGGACCTTCGAGGGGCGGTCACATGAGCATCAAATCAGCGATGGCCGGCCTGTGCTGCTTCGCCGGCTTGCTGTTGGCGCGCACTGCGATCGCAGGCGAATGCGCACCACGCGCCGAGCGCTTCGAACTACGCTCCGACACGGTGTATTGGTCCTTTTCGATCCAACCTGGAGGCGAGTGCCTGCAGGGATTGCGCGGCAGGACGCAGCTCCTGGACGAGATAAAATTGCTCGAGCCGCCAACAGCCGGCGTTGTAACCACCGTCGGTCCATCATTTCGTTACCAAGCCCCCTCTTCCGCGGGAAATTACCGATTCACACTAGAAGTGATAGGCGAAAATCGCAGGCAACGCGGTATGTCGACTATTATTGTAGAGGTGACTGTCAGGTAGAGGCGCATTCCATTGAAAGTGCGCCAGTGCACGGCCACAAGTAATGTGCTATGTTCGCCGCGACGTCCCTAGCATCACGCGATGCAACCTTTTGCAGGGCATCGCATTGTTCGAGCTTGAGCCATTTTGAGAAGGAGATTGCCCTATGAAGCCCCGTGCCCTGGTCCTGACCATGCTTTTGTGCGCTTCCGCCCCGATGCTCTCGGCAAGCGTTGCCTCGGCTGCGGATATCTCGACCTATCCGGCGCACCGATACAGGACTGGATATGTGTATTGGGACGATGTCTATCCGCCCGCAGTTTACGGTCCGCGTCTTCGACCAGTTGAGGAGGTAGCGGCACTGAAGGCGGAGCGTCGGCCCGTCTCTTCGCTCTGGTCAGGCTACTGGTGGTACAATCACTGATCCAACAGGACAGCTCGAGGGGTGACCTGACGGGCAAATTGCTAGTAGGGCCCCTCTAACAAACAGAACTCGACATTTCCGGAGCGACCGTCAATTCACTTGGAGAAGCATCGATCGTCTTTTGAGCATGATGGTGCGCGGGTGAGGGACCCGCTTTGTGAATGCTACCTTTGATACCGCACAAAATGTTAGGGCGGGGTAGAGTTTGTGGTCCTTTTCCTCCCCGTTGGGCCACCTGACGAAAGCGTCCAACACTATCAAATATTGCGATAGTCAACCTTCAACGATCTCGCGCCGCAATCTGCGATCGAGTGGCTGCTCGCCATCGATGTTGCAGAATTCTTCTGGGTAGATCCAGCACTACCGCTTCTTGCGACGCAAGCTTCTCGAGGCGTATTCCCAACGGGCAATCGAAGAGTCCCTCAGCACGTCGATGTAGTGGGCATCGCGCCGAGTTCGAAGCGCAAGCAGAGCGCTACACGATTCAAAAGACGCGCCGAGCTGCGGCTCGATCAGATTGCCGCCTCCTAGATTGAAGATCGCCTTGCTGCATACGGCTTCGCAAGTACGACAGAGCTGCACTCAGGCCCCCTCCTCCGCGAACTCCAGGCAGGGCCGCTCGAGTTACCCCCGCCACGAACATGTGATGCCAAGGCTGTGACCTGCCTCACGGTGGAGAGCGACGCAACCATTGATAGTACGGCGAGCGGAAAAGGGCTTCCCACACAGACAATGAGCGAACCCTGCCAGCCGTATTCGGTAATGGAGAGCATCCATGTGGAACGCGAAATTTCGCATCGAAGCTGCCCGAATGAGACGCATCAGGTCGGCCCGTATAGTCGATGGGGCGCAAATCCGACCTCCGAGCGCCTGGGACAGATGGCAGAACCGCCTGGTCAGGATCAGGTCGCTTCTCATCGGCGGCTGGGATGGCAATGCGAGCACAAGCCTGAACGGATGGATCAGCTTCGGTTTGCACTATCGCGCACTGTTGCCAAGGTTCTCCGTGGCGCTCGTCTTGTTCCTGCTGCTTGCCGAGTTCGACTGGCACCACTCCTGGCATTACCCCCCGCTCAACCGGTTTCTTGCCGCGCTTGATCCCCTGCCGCATCTCGCGGAGGCTTTCGCCCTGCTGGCTCTCGCCGCCTACGCCTCCCTCCTTAGCCTCAGGCTCGTGATCGACATCGTTGAGTTCGGCCGTTTAGGCCGGATCGTGGCCGCAATGGCATTGCCAATCAGCGTGATGGGCGTCGCGACGTACCTCCTGTTCTTCAACGATCAAGGGCGTGAACTTGGCCTTGGTCTAATGGACAAGAAGATCGGCCAATTCGCCATGCTGTTTTTAGTCTTGATCTACTGGGCCGTGAGCGCGTGGCTGTCGGCTCGGATCGGACTCAATCGGGCGTTTCCTGAGCCTGAACACCATCAGGTTCTCCTTTTCTGGGGGCCTCGTCTCGTCGGTGTTATCGCTCATTTCCTCGCCGCTTGCAGCCTGTCCTTTGCTGCACTCCAAGCTACCAATTTCACACATACCGTCGCAAATATTGCACTTGCGGTTACTGCACCCATAGCGATCGTGCTCGCAGTCTCTTTTGTCTGGTTCCTCGAGCACGCGCTGTTGCCCCACAGGGGCAACGCCGAGCAGCGAGCGCGCGCACGTTCGAACATGCAGATGGCTGCGTTTTTTGAAGTCATGCTATTGATGGCCCTCGGATTTGCACTCTGGCGTGAAATTATTCCGGCTGGTCTATTTTGGGCGATACTGGCGATCTCGCTCTCCGCGATCGGTTTTTTGGGCGTGATTAGCTGGCTACGTCGCAGACCACCGCTCGGCTCCAGAGCCGTTCAGGAACACCGTCAACGCGACACAATCGCGGAAGCGAGAAATTCATGGATATGCGGCTTGGGTCTCACCGCAATCATGGTTGGCGGCACACTGGCGATCTGGATTTCGCCAATGTGGGTTGGCGGCCATTTTGGATCGCTGGTGATTGCCTTCTTCGCGTTCGGGTCATTCCTGTCCGGCGCCAATCTGCTGGATCTCATTGCAGACTCCCTGGCGCGGGATTGCAGGCGGCGAGGCTTCACTGCGATTCACAGACAGACAGTGTGGTGCGTTTTCGTCGGACTCTTGGTGGCGCCCGCCATATTGATGTCGGCCACCCGGACTTACCACCCTGTTCGGCTTTGCGGACAATGCAAGCCCGCGCCACAGAGTCCGGGAATGTCCGCTATCGCAAGGTACGACCAGCGGCCCACCGTAACCGAGGCCGTTGAAGCATGGTACCAGAAGGCCGCGCCGATCTACCACTCGTTGCATCCCGGAGAACCCGTTCCGCTGTTCATCATCGCGACTGCGGGCGGCGGGATCCGTGCCGCGTATTGGACAGCGACCGTTCTCGAGAAGCTCGAGGCAGAATTGGACGACGCTGCGATCGAGGCTGCGATTGCCGCGGCCGGCCAGCCGGACAACGACGGGCTAATGCGCCCCTTGCTGTTCGCCATCAGCGGTGTCTCCGGCGGGAGCGTCGGAGCAGCCGCGTACGCCGCAGCGGTTCATGATCATCTTGAGAAGAAGCCGAAGGTCGCGCCCACGAACGGAACGACGGTCGGGCCGAAGGTCGAGCCGACGACCTATCTTGAAGGCGACCTTCTCGCCCCAGGCCTAGCAAGCCTTGCATTCATCGACATTCCTTCCAACTTCCTGCCGGATTTCGGACAGATTGACCGCGGCGAGGCACTTGAACGCGGCTTCGAACAACAAGCGCCCGATAGCGGAATGTTGTCTAATTCCTTTACCAGCTTCTTTCCGGAAATCAGGTTATCGCCAGACTCATGGAAATGGCGGCCCGCACTGCTCCTCAATGCCACGCATCAGGAAACCGGGCGACGCATCATTACCAGCCACCTCAAGATCGATCAGGACACGTTTGTCGACAGCTACGATGCCCTTAAAATGCTCGCATCCGACGTTCGCCTCAGCACGGCTGCCCACAACAGCGCACGCTTCACCTACATCTCTCCCGCCGGCGACCTGATCGATCCGGACAATAAACCTCATGGATTCGTTATCGACGGGGGCTACTTCGAAAACTACGGCGCGCAGACGGCCGTCGAGCTCGCACGCGCGGCGATCAAGGCGAAGGGTAACGCAATCCGACCCGTGATCCTGCAGATCAGCAGTGATCCGACGATGGTCGTGGGCAAAACATTGGTCCGCCAATGCACGGACCACCGCGGCGAGGCCCTCGAAAGCTATCAGGCCAATCGCCATTGGTGGGACCTGTCGCTCTTCAACGAATTGAGCGCACAGATGATCGGCATCATGTCGGTGCGGGAAGCTCACGGCTTCACCGCCGTCACCGGCCTCGCTCATCTGTGCTGTGAAGATCAATCGAAACCCGAACTCGACATTGGCGATGCGACCTCCCTTAAGTCGGCAACCCTAAAGCCCTTGTTTTTCCATATGGCCATGTGCGCGCAGGAGCAATCATTCCCGCTTGGATGGGTGCTTTCCGACCAAACCCGCGAGAGGCTTAAGGGGAGCGACAGGCTCAAGGGCCTACTGACGAAGTGCGACAACGACGACCAACTCTCCAAGCTCGTGCGGGCTTTGGGGAAACCTGTGTCGCTCCCGAGCAAGGTGGCCACGGTCGGCCCTTGATCTCATCGCGCCCGAATTCGAAGAGCAAGTAGAACGCTGCACGGTGCAGAACGCGCTGAGCTGGCGCCCTGATCTAATTTACCGCCTTCGAAATCGACAATCGTCTTGTCGCCATCGGAGACCACCATCAGCATGGACGTGTAAGCGCAAGCACGGGAGATCTCCTGCCTGAAGGCCAACTCAGTGCCGCGCAGGCCTGGAGATTGCTGCCTCTCAAGGAGATCGAAAGGCACCGGAGCCTTCCGAAGCTGAAGGCAAATGTCGAAGGCCAAGCATTCAAGCGCGCGAACCGGCGTTAACGTGCGGCCATCCCAAGCACCGTTTTCCGCGCAACTGCACCTATCTCTGAGACTATTTGACCAAATAATAGGCGGCCGCCGTGCGACCGGCGTATGACCGTTCCACCACTCGGGGGGCCAGATTCGAGCCAGATTCCAAGCTATGCGTTGCAGGATCGCGAAGTTCCCGCTATGAGGAAGCATGACAAAACTTTGTCTTATTGCAGGATGGCTGGCGCTTGGGATCGTGGCGTTCATGACGCTTGGTCCCGTGCATGATAGACCCCAGGTTGCATCGTCCCATCTGGAACATTTCGCAGCGTTCCTACTATTGGGGCTCGTCTTCGCGCTGGCCTATCCAAACCGTCCCATTCGTGCTGTCCTGATTGTCGTTGGAAGCGCGATCCTGCTTGAGATGCTGCAACTACTTACCCCGGACCGACACGGCCGCCTCATGGATGCGATGACCAAGGTCGCGGGAGCAGCGTCTGGCATCATGCTGGCGCGCGTCGCGCTCAACTCCTGGCAAGCAAAATTGCGAAGCGTGCCTGCAGTGAGCACTGCGTTTAGACGCAGAGAGCACGATCGGCTTTAGTCGTCCTCGCCGCCGCTGCTGCGGCGTGATTGCCGGGCGCCATCCCCGGGTCTGTTAACATTAGCGACCAATCCGCTCGAAAATTCGCTTTGTTTCGGGTAGCCCAAACCGAACGCTTTGGCTAAGAACACGTGCCAATATCTGCGAGATTTGCATGACGAAAAAACGCGCACTTATCACCGGTGTTACGGGACAGGACGGCGCCTATCTAGCCGAACTGCTTCTTGAGAAGGGCTATGAAGTCCATGGCATCAAGCGCCGGACCTCGCTCTTCAATACCGATCGTATCGATCACCTTTACCTTGATCCGCATGAGCCGGACCCGCCCTTCCGCTTGCACTACGGCGACCTGACGGATTCGTCGAGCCTGATCCGTATCGTCGGCCAGGTGCAGCCCGACGAGATCTATAATCTCGCCGCGCAAAGCCATGTTGCGGTTTCTTTCGAAGAACCCGAGTACACGGCAAATTCGGATGCGTTGGGCGCACTTCGAATTTTAGAGGCTATCCGGATCGTTGGCCTCGAGAAGAAAACGCGATTCTACCAGGCCTCGACGTCCGAACTTTATGGCCTCGTCCAGGAGATCCCGCAGAAGGAAACGACCCCCTTCTACCCACGTTCCCCTTATGCGGTTGCCAAGCTCTACGCTTACTGGATCACGGTGAACTATCGCGAAGCCTACGGCATGTACGCCTGCAACGGCATCCTGTTCAATCACGAGTCTCCCGTCCGCGGCGAGACCTTCGTGACCCGGAAAATTACCCGCGCGCTGGCGCGGATCAATTTGGGTCTTCAGGAACGGCTTTACCTCGGCAATCTCGATGCGCTGCGTGACTGGGGTCACGCCCGCGACTACGTTGAGATGCAGTGGCTGATGCTGCAGCAAGAAAAGCCGGAAGACTTCGTCATCGCTACCGGCAAGCAGCACTCCGTAAGGGATTTCGTCAACGTCGCCGCCAGCGAAATAGGAATGCGAATTCGCTGGGAAGGCGCGGGGGTCGATGAAAAGGGATACGACACCAAAACTGGAAAGTGCGTTGTATCGGTCGATCCCAGGTATTTCCGACCGACCGAAGTCGAGACGCTTCTCGGTGATCCCACCAAGGCGAAACAAAAGCTCGGCTGGGAGCCACAAACGTCGTTCGAGAGTCTCGTTCGGGAGATGATGAAGGAGGATCTCGAATCTGCGAAGCGGGACGAACTGATCAAGAAGCATGGCTTCCGCTACTTCGCGCGACACGAGTAGCCTGTCGTAGGTCTTCATAGCGATTGATGAGAAGGAAGTAAGCGCTCTCGCGGCGCTTACTCTTGATTGCTCTTGCCAAGCTGCGTATTCCAGGGATGGTGATCAGTGATTCCAGACGATGGTGATCACGGATTCCAGTGATCGTGATCAGGTTCGG